>NZ_JAAAYH010000260.1:0-12988 GCF_018035285.1 Streptomyces sp. MK37H
CGCCGAGCTCAGCCCACCTCGGACATGTGCGGCAGCGACTCGCTGCTCGCGACGACCCGCGAGCCACTCGCCGGGACCCGGTCGGTCAGCCCCGCGATCAGCGCGATCGCGAGACCGATCACCGCGAGCACCCCGCCGACCAGCGTCGGGGAGGTCCAGCCCCAGCCCGCCGCGATGGCGACGCCGCCGAGCCACGCACCACCGGCGTTGGCCAAGTTGAACGCGGAGTGGTTGGAGGCGGAGGCCAGCGTCGGGGCGTGCTGGGCCTTGTTCATCACCAGCATCTGGAGCGGGGTGGTGGTCATGAAGCCGACCGCGCCCAGCACCACGACCGACAGCAGCGCCGCCCACTTCACATGCACCGTGAAGTCGAAGACCACGAGCACGGCGGCCAGCGCCGCCAGCGAGCCGTAGAGCGTCGGCCGCAGCGCCCGGTCGGTCAGCGGACCGGCGACCAGGGCGCCCAGCGTCATGCCGATGCCGAACAGCGCCAGCACCAGGGTGACCGTCGACTCACCGAACCCGGTGACCTCGGTCATCATCGAGGCGAGATAGCTGTAGACGGCGAAGACACCGGCGAAGCCGAAGACGGCGGTGAGCAGCCCCAGCAGCACCTGGCGGTCGCGCAGCGCGCCGAGCTCCTGGCGCAGCCCGCCGTGCTGCTCGTGGGAGATCTGCGGAACGAGCCGGGCGAGCGCGGCCATGGCGACCACGCCGATCGCGGCGACCACCAGGAAGGTCGCGCGCCAGCCGAGGTTCTGGCCGAGCAGGGTGGCCACGGGGACGCCGACGATGTTGGCGATGGTCAGCCCGAGGAACATGGTGGCGACCGCGCGGGCCCGCCGGTCCTCGGTCACCAGCCGCGCGGCGACCACCGCGCCGACGCCGAAGAACGCGCCGTGGGGCAGCCCGGCGAGCACCCGGCCCGCGATCAGCAGCCCGAAGTTGGGGGCGAGGGCGGAGGCGAGGTTGCCCACCGTGAAGAGCGCCATGAGCAACACGAGCATCCGCTTGCGCGGGATACGGGAACCGAGGGCGGTCAGCAGCGGAGCGCCCACCACGACTCCGATGGCGTAGGCGGAGACGAGGTATCCGGCCGTGGGCACCGAGGTGTCCAGATCATTCGCGACATTGGGCAGCAGGCCCATCATCACGAATTCGGTAGTACCAATGCCGAAGGCGCTCACAGCAAGGGCGAGCAGGGCCAGGGGCATGAGAGACCTTTCAAACGAAGGAGAAACGTGCAGGGATGCGTATGTTCTCTAGCTGAACAAAGTCTCTCACGCAGAATGTTCCCGAGGAGATCCCCAAGATGAACGGCACGTAAGTTCTCGCCGGGTGCCCCGTGAGCTGTGTCACCCGGCGCTATGTCACCTGGCGCTATCTCATCCGGCGCTATGTCACCCGGCCCCGAGCGGCACGTGCTCAGTAGTCGACCGACGCCGCCAGCGGAAGGTGATCGCTGCCGGTCCTGGGCAGCGCCCACGCCGATACCGGATCCAGCCCCCGCACCATGATCTGGTCGATCCGCGCCATCGGGAACGAGGCGGGCCAGCTGAAGCCGAAGCCGTCGCCCGCCGCGCCCTGGGCGGACCGCATCTGCGCGGTGACGGGGGCGAGCGCGCGGTCGTTCATGGTGCCGTTCAGATCGCCGAGCAGGATCACCTTCTTCAGCGGCTCCCGGGCGATGGCCTGGCCCAGCGCCTCGGCGCTGGCGTCGCGCTGCCCGGCGGTGAAGCCCGCGTTGAACTTCACCCGCACCGAGGGCAGATGCGCCACATAGACGCCGACCTCACCGTGCGGGGTGGCGACGGCGGTGCGCAGCGCCCGCGTCCAGCCCAGCTTGATGTTCACCGGCTTGGTGCCGGACAGCGGGTACTTGCTCCACAGCCCCACCGTGCCCTGCACGGTGTGGTAGCGGTAGGTGCCCGCCAGGGCCCGCTCGTACGTCGGCACGGCCGAGCTGGTCAGCTCCTCCAGGGCCACCACATCGGCGCCCGAGGCGGCCACGTCCTTCGCGGTGCCGGTCGGATCGGCGTTCTCCGCGTTGACGTTGTGGGTGACGACGGTCAGCTCACCGCCGCTGCCGGACTTGTCGGAGAACATCAGCCCGCCGAAGAGGTTCAGCCAGACGGCGACGGGCAGCACCAGCGCCAGCACGGCGCTCGCCGACCGCCGCACCAGGCCGAGCACCAGCAGCACCGGCAGGAACAGGCCCAGCCACGGCAGGAAGGTCTCCAGCAGCGAGCCCAGGTTGCCCACCCGGTTGGGGATGTCGGCGTGGAAGATCATGACCAGGGAGAGCAGGACCGCGATCGCCGCCAGCACCAGTCCGCGCCGCCAGATGCCGCGATCGTTCCGGAGCCGATCGAACAGGCGGCCGATCCGGGAGCCCGATTGCTGGGGCGCGTCCCCGAGCTGTCCCGTCTCCTGCGTGTACGCCTGCGTCATTCGCTTCCCTCACTGCCTCAACTGCCGCGCCTTGGACTACGACCCTAGGTGATGACCAGGGCTTTTCCCGACGCCCCCGGTTGGGGTGCTCCCCGTCCGAGGACGACGGGACGACGGCCCCGAGTTCCACATCCCGGCCCGGGAGGGGGTGTTGTGACACAACAGGCACAAACCGCTCAGCGGCGTGGGGAGACCCCTTCGAGGACGGTGTCGACGATCCGTTCGGCCAGCCCCTCGGGCAGCTCCTTCCACTCGTGGAGCATGGCGCGGGCGAGCATCGGGCCGGTGAAGAGGTCGGCGAGCAGCTCGAGATCCACATCGGCGCGGATCTCACCGCTCTCCCGGCCCCGCCGCAGCACGGCGCGCAGGCTCGCGCGGCGGGCCGCTATGACGTTCTCGTCGTAGGCCCGCCACAGCTCCTTGTGCGCGTGCATCTGGGTGATGACGCTGCGCAGCAGGGCGGAGTTGCGCTTGGCGAGCCCGCGCCGGCGCATGAACTCCAGGATGGCGACGAGGTCGTCGCGCACCGAGACCCCGGCCGGCTCGGGGCTGGGCTCCTCCAGGGAGCGCAGCACATCGAGCATCAGCGCGTCCTTACCGGGCCAGCGGCGGTAGACGGTGGCCTTGCCGACCCCCGCCTCGCGGGCGATCCCCTCGATCGACAGCCCGCCGACCGAGGCGCCCTCCTCCAGCAGCCGCAGCGCGGCCTCGATGATCGCGGCGTCGGTGGCGGGGCTGCGGGGGCGGCCACGGAGCCTGGGCGCGGAGCTCTCCGGTGCGGTCATCGGTCGGCCGACGCCTCCTCCCGCGAATGCGGCCGCCCGTCGTCGGGGGCCCGGCCGGAGCCTCCCTTGCCGGGCAGGAAGGCCAGGACGACCAGCGCACCGAGAACGGCGACACCCGCCGAGCCGAGGGCGGCGATGTGCATGGCGTGGACGAAGGCGTCCTGCGCCGGGCCCACCAGCGCCTGCCCCCTGGGCCCCAGCTTCTCGGCGACCCCCATGGTGGCCTCGACGGACTCGCCCGCCGAGCGCCGTACGGAGTCGGGCAGTCCAGGCACGGCGGCCAGGGTGTCCCGGATCCGGTCGCGGTAGGCGGTGGAGAGCACCGAGCCCAGCACCGCGACCCCGAGCGCGCCGCCGACCTGCCGGAAGGTGTTGTTGAGCGCCGAGCCAGAGCCGGCCTTCTGGCGCGGCAGCGCCTGCATGATCCCGGTGGTCACCGGCGGCATGATATGCGCCATTCCGGCGCCCTGGGCGAAGAACAGCACCTCGAGCACGACGATCGGGGTGTCCACGCCCAGCAGCAGGAACCCCGACATGGTGGCGGCCACCAGCAGCATCCCGCCGGTACACACCGCGCGGGCGCCGAACCGCTCGACGACCAGCCGGGCGCGCGGGGCGAAGATCAGCTGTGCCACGGCCAGCGGCAGGATCAGCAGCCCGGATTCGAGGGCGCTGTAGCCGCGCACGCTCTGGGTGTAGAAGACCATGAAGAAGGTCACGCCCATGAGGGCGAAGAAGACCAGGGCGACGGCGGCGATGGCGGCGGAGAAGGCGGGGTTGCGGAAGTAGCCGATATCGATGGCCGGGTGGTCGCTGCGCTTCTCGTGCACCACGAACAGCGCCAGGACGGCGAGCCCGGCGGCGATCGAGCCCAGCACCTGGGCGTCGGTGAAGTCGGCCAGCTGGC
The DNA here is from genome assembly GCF_018035285.1 of Streptomyces sp. MK37H. NCBI lineage: Bacteria > Bacillati > Actinomycetota > Actinomycetes > Kitasatosporales > Streptomycetaceae > Streptomyces > Streptomyces sp. MK37H. The sequence continues at coordinate 4,144 of NZ_JAAAYH010000260.1, forward strand.
CGCCCTTGATGATGCCGTAGACCAGCAGGACGAGCCCGACGACGGACAGCAGCACGCCCAGCGGGTCCACCCGGCCGGGCGCGGGGTCCCTGGAGTCGGGGACGAGCACCACCATCGCGGTCAGTCCGACGATCACGATCGGCACATTGACAAAGAAGACCGAGCCCCACCAGAAGTGTTCGAGCAGCAGGCCGCCGGTGATCGGTCCGATGGCGATGGCCAGCCCCACCGCGGCGACCCAGATGCCGATCGCCTTGGCCTGCTCCTCGCGTTCGAAGACATTGACCAGGATGGCGAGGGTCGCGGGCATCACGAAGGCGGCGCCAAGACCCATGAGCGCCCGGAAGCCGATGAGTTCACCGGGCGATCCGGAGAAGGCGGCGAGCACCGAGCCCATGCCGAACACCGCCATCCCGCCGAGCAGGACCTTCTTACGGCCGATCCGGTCGCCGAGGATCCCCGCGGTGAACAGCAGCCCGGCGAAGACCAGCGTGTAGGAGTTGATCGCCCACTCGAGCTGGCTCTGGGTGGCGCCGAGCCCGGTGGGCTTCGGCGAGGCGATGGTCTTCATCGCCACGTTGAGTATCGAGTTGTCGAGGACGACGACCAGGACGCTGAACATCAGGACGACGAGGATCGCCCAGCGCCTTCGGTGGATCGCCTCCGGGACGCCGGACCCGGCCGGCGGGCCCTGGGTGCTGGGTCGGGTTGCCATGCGGCCCAGGCTAGGCCACTTACGATACGAGACCGTCTCGTATTGGAAAATCTTTGCGAGGCTTTGGGCCGGCGGGCCGTGGACGGGCCCACTTTCGCCCCGGCGGGAGCCGTGCCAGCATGGGGTTGGTCCGGGGACGCCGTCAGGGCGCCTCGAGATGATGAACAGGAGTCGTAGCGATGACGCACGTCAGTCCTGCGCGAAAGCAGTCCGAGAAGGCGCTCTACGGGGGCACGGGCTCCCGCCGCATCACCGTCCGTGACATCGCGGCCGCCAAGGAACGCGCCGAGAAGTGGCCGATGCTCACCGCCTATGACGCGATGACCGCGTCCGTCTTCGACCAGGCGGGCATCCCGGTGCTGCTGGTCGGCGACTCGATGGGCAACTGCCATCTGGGCTACGAGTCCACCGTGCCCGTCACCATGGACGAGATGGCGCTGCTCTCCGCCGCCGTGGTCCGCGGCACCCGGCGCGCCCTCGTCGTCGGCGACCTGCCCTTCGGCTCGTACCAGGAGGGCCCCGTACAGGCGCTGCGCAACGCCACCCGCCTGGTCAAGGAGGCGGGCGTGGGCGCGGTGAAGCTGGAGGGCGGGGAGCGCTCCGCACATCAGATCGAACTGCTGGTCCAGTCCGGTATCCCGGTCATGGCGCACATCGGCCTGACCCCGCAGTCCGTCAACGCCTACGGCGGCTACCCCGTCCAGGGGCGCGGCGAGGAGGCGGCCCAGCAGCTGCTGCGGGACGCCAAGGCGGTCCAGGACGCGGGCGCCTTCGCGGTCGTCCTGGAGCTGGTCCCGGCCGAGCTGGCCGCCGAGGTGACCCGGTCGCTGCACATCGCCACCGTCGGCATCGGCGCCGGTCCGGACTGCGACGCCCAGGTGCTGGTGTGGACGGACATGGCGGGCATGACCGACGGCCGGGTGCCGCGCTTCGTGAAGCAGTACGCCCAGCTGCGCCAGGGCCTGGGCGACGCGGCGCGGGCCTTCGCGGAGGACGTCGTCGGCGGGGCCTACCCGGCCGAGGAGCACTCCTTCCACTAAGCAGGTCGGAAGAAGTCCGCTACGGTTCGATGGCGCCCCGAAGGGGCGCGGGGAACTGCGCGACCAGCCACGACGGCGCGGCAGACGGCCGACGACGCAGCACGGCACTTCCAGCGGAGCGCTTAGGCACCACGAGCCACTGCGGTACAACGACAGCCCGCCGATCTTCCCCCGTCGGCGGGCTGTCTGCCGCTTGTCGGTGGTCTGTCGGTGACGGCTGACATCGTGGGCGGCATGACGCGACGGGAACACAGGATCAGGGACGGCAACGCCGTCGAAGTTCGGGGGCTGGTCAAGCACTTCGGTGACACCAAGGCCGTCGACGGAGTGGATCTGGACGTGCCGGAGGGCACCGTCCTGGGGGTGCTGGGCCCCAATGGCGCCGGTAAGACGACAGTCGTCCGGTGTCTGTCCACCTTGCTGGTGCCGGACGCCGGCACCGCGGTGGTGGCCGGGTACGACGTGGTGCGCCAGCCCCGGCAGCTGCGCCGCACCATCGGGCTGACCGGGCAGTACGCCTCGGTCGACGAGAAGCTCCCCGGCTGGGAGAACCTCTACATGATCGGGCGGCTGCTCGATCTCTCCCGCAAGGAGGCGCGGACCCGGGCGGACGCCATGCTCGAGCGGTTCTCGCTCACCGAGGCGGGCAAGCGGCGGGTGCGCACCTACTCCGGCGGTATGCGCCGCCGGCTCGACCTTGCCGCGTCCATGATCGGCCGGCCCTCGGTGCTCTATCTGGACGAGCCCACGACCGGTCTGGACCCGCACTCCCGCAACGAGGTGTGGGACGAGGTCCGGCGGATGGTCGCCGACGGCGCCACCGTGCTGCTGACCACGCAGTACATGGAGGAGGCCGAGCAGCTCGCCGACAACCTGACGGTGATCGACCGGGGCAGGGTCATCGCCAACGGCCGGGTGCACGAGCTCAAGGCCAAGATCGGCGGCCGCACCCTGCAGATCCGCCCGTCCGACCCCGGTGAGCTGCACCGCATGGTCGGCGCCATCAGCCAGGCGGGGCTCGACGGCATCGGCGGCGCGATCGCCGATGTGGAGGAGTGCCAGGTCAATGTGCCCATCGCCAGCGATGAGCAGCTGACCGCCCTGATCGGTCTGCTCGGTGAGCGCGGCTTCGCGATCTCCGGGATCCACACCCAACTGCCCAGCCTGGACGAGGTCTTCCTGGCCATCACCGGCCGGAAGGCGTCCACACCGCAGGACGACAAGAAGCTGGAAGAGGTCGCCGCGTGAGTACGGCCACGATGACCGCGCCCGTGGGGGGAAAGAGCGACGGCCGGATCGGCCCCCGCGCCAATCTGCGCCACATCGGCGCCCTGGTGCGGCGCTACACCATGCAGATCAGGTACGAACCGTTCGCGATGTTCGACGCCCTGGCGATGCCGATCGTCTTCGCGCTGCTGTTCACCTATGTCTTCGGTGGCGCGATGACGGGTGGCAACCGGTCCGAGTACGTCAACTACTTCATCCCCGGTCTGATGGCGATGGGCGGGCTCAACATCGCGATGTCGATCGGCATCGGCGTCAATGACGACTTCAGCAAGGGCGTCATGGACCGCTTCCGCACGATGCCGATCGCCCGCTCCTCGGTGCTGATCGCCAAGCTGATCGTGGAGAGCGGCCGGATGCTGGTGTCCACCCTCATCCTGCTGATCATGGGCTTCATCATGGGCTTCGAGCTCGAGACCGGGCCCCTGGAGCTGCTGGCCGCGGTGGCGCTGTCCGTGGTCTTCGGATCGTCGCTGACCTGGATCTTCATGCTGCTGGGGATGTCGCTGAGCACCCCGCAGGCGGTCAGCGGTATGGGCTTCCTGGTGATGATGCCGCTGCAGTTCGGCTCGTCCATCTTCGCCCCGACCGCCACCATGCCGGGGTGGCTGCGGTCCTTCACCGAGTACAACCCGCTGTCCCGGCTCGCGGACGCCGCACGGGCGCTGACCAGCGGCCATGGCGCGGTGGCCGAACCGGTGATGGTGACCCTGGGCTGGGCGGTGGCCCTCACGGTGCTCATGGCACCGCTCGCGGTGCGCAGGTTCCGCAACAAGACCAGCTGACGGTCCGTGGACCCGAGCCACCGGCCGGGCGCGCCCTACGGGGGGGGACGCGCCCGGCCGGTTGTCGTTGTCACCGCCGGGCCACGGGCACCGGTTGTCGTTGTCACCGCCGGGTCCCGGGCGGGCCCGCTCAGAGCAGTGCGGCGGCCTCCTCCAGCGTGAGCCCGGTGCCCTCGGCGTAGGCCCGCTCGTACGCGGTGTCCCCGAGCTCGGCCCGCGCTGCGGCCACGGTGCGCTCCCGGCCCGTACGCTCGACGGCGGACTTCCGGTAGTACCGCGCCTTGCGCAGCACGTCGTACGCCCCCACCAGCCGCGCCGCGGTCCCGGCCCGCTCGGCGCCGCCGAGGCCGCTCAGCGCCTCGGCCCCGGTGAGCAGCTGGGTCACCGGGATGTACGGCGCGATGAGGTCCGTCATCCGGCCGGCGGACTTCGCCAGCGCACCGCGCACGTTCTCCAGGGCGTCGCCCGGCCGTCCCTCCAGCAGGTCCAGCCAGGCCAGCATCCCCTCCACCATGCCCGCGAACAGACGCAGCTCCCGGCCCTCGAACTCGCCGTGCAATGTGAGGAGAAGGGCCCGTGCCTCCGCGAGGCGGCCCGTGGACCCGTAGCGCAGCGCCAGATGGATCCGGGCGTACGACAGCGCCTCGGCGCCCACGTGCTGCCGCTGCCCGGCCACCTCGCGCAGGATTCGCTCGCCCTCCGCGGCCTCCTCCTCGTCGCCCAGCTCCACGAAGATCCCGGCCAGCCGGGAGCGGAGGAACAGCACCTGCTCATGGGCCCCGAGCTCCTGGGCGCAGCGGATCGCCGCACGGTAGTCCTCGGCCGCGGCCGCGCCCTCGCCGCGCTGCTCCCGGGTCTCGCCGCGGCCGGCCAGCGCCTCCGCCGTACCCCATACGTCACCGAGTCGGCGGAAGATCTCCAGGGCCTCGTCGGCGTCGCGGATCGCGCCCTCGTGCTCGCCGCTCCGCTCGTTGTAGACCCTGGCGCGCAGCTGGAGGTTGAACGCCAGCTCCCACGCATAGCCCAGCTCCCGGCAGGTGCGCACCGCCTCGTCGGCCATCCCCCGCAACAGGGCGAAGTCGCCCTTGAGGATCACCGCGAAGAACCACAGCACGCCCGGGAGACGGCAGGTCTGGGGCAGCCCCGGGCGGTAGGCGGAGACGATGCCCTCCAGCTCGCGCCGGGTGTCGCCGCCCACCATGGCCTGGAGGTCGCCCTCGATGTTGGACAGCGCGAACAGCCGCACCCCGCGCCGCGCCTCCTCCAGCAGCTCGGGCTCCATCGGCGGCGGGGCGGCGATACAGCTGACGTACAGCGGCGGCGCGGGCGTCACGGGCGGTGCGAACGGGCTCGGCCCGAGCTCGGCCGCGGCGGTCGCCCAATGGCGGGCCTCGACGCGATGGCCGCGCAGATGCCAGAACCAGCCGAGCGAGAGCACCAGGCACAGCGCCTCCTGCTCGTCGCGGGCGGCCACGGCCCGGCGCAGCGCGGTGCGCAGATTCTCGTGCTCGGTCTCCAGCCGGCGGAGCCAGTGGCGCTGTGCCGGGCCGCGCAGCTGCGGATCGGCGGTACGGGCCAGCTCCCGGTAGGCGATCAGATGGCGGCGTTCGACCGCGGGTCGCTCGCCGGACTCGTCCAGCCGCTCCGCCGCGTACTCGGCGACGGTCTCCAGCAGCCGGTAGCGCATCTCCCCGTCCGCCCCGGGCTCCGGTCCGGCCTCCGTTCCGGGCGCGGTGACGACGAGCGATTTATCGACAAGGGAACCGAGCAGGGCGGCCACATCGCGGGGGTCCACGGCTTCGGTGTGCTCTTCGACGTCCCCGCACACCGCCTCCGCCTCGGCCAGCCCGCAGCCGCCCGCGAAGACGGACAGCCGGGCGAGCACGGTGCGCTCGGGGGCGTCGAGCAGGCCCCAGGACCAGTCGACGACCGCGCGCAGGGTCTGCTGGCGGGGCAGCGCCGTACGGCTGCCGCTGGTCAGCAGGCGGAAGCGGTCGTCCAGCCGGTCGGCGAGCTGCCGCGGGGTGAGCAGCCGCAGCCGCGCGGCGGCCAGCTCGATCGCCAGCGGCAGCCCGTCGAGGCGGTGGCAGATCTCGGCGCACGCGGCCGGGTCGTCCTCGGTACGGAACCCGGGCCGGGCCGCCGCGCCCCGGTCCTGGAGCAGCCGCAGCGCGACGGGGTCGGGCAGCGGCTCCACGGGACGCACCAACTCGCCCGGGACGGCGAGGGGTTCGCGGCTGGTGGCCAGGATGGTGACCCCGGGGCACTGGGCGAGCAGGGACTCGGCGAGGTGGGCCGCGGCCGCCACGAGATGTTCGCAGTTGTCGAGCACGATCAGCATCCGGCGCGGGGCGCAGTGCTCGATGAGCCGGGCGCGCGGATCGTGCAGGGTCGGGTCGGTGGCGGCGCGCAGCCCCTCGGCCGCCGTGCCGAGGATGACCGTCTCGCGCGCCCCGAGCGCGCTGAGAACCGTCTCCGGAACGGTCTCGGGGTCGTCCACGGGCGCGAGCTCGGCCAGCCACACCCCGTCCGGCCAGCCGGGCGCGACCGCCTCGGCGGCCTCCTGCGACAGCCGCGTCTTCCCGGCCCCGCCGGGCCCGAGGAGGGTGATCAGCCGGTGCTCGGCCAGATCGCCGCGCAGCGCCGCCAGATCGGCCTCGCGCCCGACGAAGCTGGTCAGCCGGGCCCGCAGATTGCCACCGCCGGTGCGGGCGGAGGCGGCCGGTACGGGCTCCGGCGAACCGGGGCTCGGCGGCCCGGGAGCCCCCTCGCCGGTCACCGCCAGCAGTTCGGCGTGGAGCGCCCGCAGCTCCGGCCCCGGATCGGCGCCCAGCCGGTCGGCGATCTCCGTACGGATCGCCTCGTACGCGGCCAGCGCCTCCGCCACCCGCCCCACGTCCCGCAGGGCGCGGATGCGCAGCGCGTACAGCGGCTCGTCCAGCGGATGGGCGTCGCAGAGCCCGGTGAGCGCGGGGAGGGCGTGGTCGGCGCGGCCGAGGGCGAGGTCGGCGGCGAGCCGGGCACGCCGCGCGTCCAGCCGTCGGGCCTCGGCGCGGGCGGCGGGCGCGGTGGCGTCGGGCAGATCGCTGAGCGCGGGCCCGCGCCACAGCGCGAGGGCGGCGTCGAGCAGATCGACGGCCTTGGCCGGATCGCCGTCGGCGAGGGCGCGGGAGCCCTCCTCCGCGAGCCGTTCGAAGCGGTGCAGATCGACGTCGTCGGGGTCGGCGCTCAGCCGGTACCCGCCCGGCACGGACTCCACGGCGTCCTTGCCGAGCGCCCGCCGCAACCGCCCGACCAGCGCCTGCAGCGCGCCGTGCTCGTCCGCGGGCGGATCGGTGTCCCAGATCTCCCCGATGAGCGCCCCGGTGGTCCGCGCCCGTCCGGGCGTCAGCGCGAGCGCCGCCAGCAGCGCACGCAGCCGCGCCCCGCCGACGTCCACGGGGGTGCCGTCGTTATGGCGGGCCTGGGTGGTGCCGAGGATGCCGTAGCGCACGGGCCCATTCTGATGGATGGCCCGCCGGGCGAGGCATCGGCCTCAGACGCGCATGAACTGTGACGAGTCCAGGACCAACGTCTGGTCTTCGACCGGGATCTCGATCTTCTCGCCGAAGTCGCCGGTCACGGTGTGACGGTACGTCCCGTCCTGCGGGCGCGTGAGCAGCGTCCAGCGGGCGGTGAGCACATTGACGACGAGGTACGCCTCGATGCCGCGCAGTGCGTAGTGATCGGACTTGGTGCTGTAGTCCCGCTCCTCGCTCTCCGGTGAGACAACCTCAACGACGAAGCGGAGCAGATCTTCCGGAAACTTGCTGGCGCCGGGAAGGAGTTTGTCGGTCGGCACGGCCGACACATCCGGCACCGGGCTGTAGCCCTCCCGAGGCGGGAGCACCCCGAACTCGCCGACTGGCGTCCAGCCCGGCAGGCGCTCCTCAATCTGATTCAGAATGCGCCGCTGCGTAGTCAGATGCGCTTGGGTGATGGGTACCAACGTCAATCCGTTCCTGGTCAGCCGCAGCCGCATGCTCCGGGGCAGCCGAATCTGCTCATGCAGTTCCACCGCCCGGTCCTCCATGATCGTCATGCTTCCTCCCTGGCCAGGTTGTTCTCAGACTAGCCGCTGGGCAGCCCTGCCGCGTGGCGCTGATCACGTCCGTTCCCTTTCGCCCGGAACTCCGCGCACACTGATCACCGTTCTTCCGTCAGTGCCCACCTCCCCGTACGGAGACCCCACCCGATGACCACCGCCATCAGCCGCCGCGACCGGCGTATCAGCCCTGTCTTCCTCGGTCTGTTCGCGATCATGGTCGTGTCCGCGTGGGCCGTGTGGACGGAGTACTCCGCGAGCCCCGGCTTCGCCGTGTTCCTGTTCGTCGTATCGGGGTGGATCGTCTCCCTGTGCCTGCATGAGTACGCCCATGCGCGCACCGCGCTGCACGGCGGGGATCTGACGATCGGCGCGAAGGGCTATCTGACCCTCAACCCGCTGAAGTACACCCATGTGGCGCTGAGCATCGTGCTGCCCGTGATCTTCGTGATCATGGGTGGGATCGGGCTGCCGGGCGGGGCGGTGTTCATCGAGCGGCACCGGATCCGGGGGCGGTGGAAGCACAGCCTGATCTCGGCCGCGGGGCCGCTGACGAATGTGCTGTTCGCGGCCGCGCTGACCGCGCCGTTCTGGCTCGGCGCCACCGACCGGGTGCCGGAGCTCTTCCGCTACGCGCTCGCCTTCCTGGCGCTGCTCCAGGTCACGGCGGCGATCCTGAACTTCCTGCCGGTGCCGGGCCTGGACGGGTACGGGGTGATCGAGCCGTGGCTGTCCTACCGGATCCGGCGCCAGGTCGAGCCGTACGCGCCGTTCGGACTGCTCGCGGTCTTCGGAATCCTGTGGATACCCGAGGTCAACCAGGCGTTCTTCGAGGCGATCGACGCGGTGATGCGGGCCCTGGGCGTAACAGATTGGGATACTTATTGGGGCCAGGAATTCTTCCGCTTCTGGCAGGGCGAGCCCGATATCGCCGGGT
>NZ_JAAAYH010000261.1:0-12962 GCF_018035285.1 Streptomyces sp. MK37H
CCGCAACGGATGCCTGATCAACCGCGGCGGTCTCGTCCACAGTGACGGCCGCGTCCGCAGCGGTGGCGGTATCCACGGCCGTGGCAAGGGCGGTGAGCGTGCTGTGTTCGTAGATGACCGTCGGCCTCGGCAGGGCACCCCCCGGCCGTTCCCCCTCGTAAGCCTTCTCCAGCCGCGCGAACACCTCCAGGACCAGGATGGAGTCGCCACCGAGCACGAAGAAGTCGTCCTCACGGCCGACCTCCGCGACACCCAGCACCTCGGACCAGATACGGGCCAAGGTGCGCTCGGTCGGTGTGGCCGCCGGGGTCCCCCGGGTCTGCGGCGAGCTCCCACCCGTTGCCGCTCCCGTGCCCGCGTCACCGGCCGGCGCGTCGAGTCGACGGCGATCCACCTTGCCCGTGCCCGTGAGTGGCAGCGCGCCCAGGAATCGGAATCGACTCGGGAGCATGTAGTCCGGCAGGGTGGCACGCAAGTGGGTGCGCAGCTGTGCTGGATCGGGTTCGGGGCCGCCCGGCAGGGGTTCCACGAAGGCGGTCAGTCGGCCGTCGCGGTGCAGTACGGCGACCTGGGCGACCCGGGGATGGGTCTGCAGTACCGCCTCGATCTCCCCCGGTTCGACCCGGTGGCCTCGGATCTTCACCTGGTCGTCGAGACGGCCGAGGAACTCCAGTACGCCGTCGGGGCGTTGGCGGACCCGATCGCCGCTGCGGTACCAGCGTTCGCCGTCGCGCTCGGTGAACGCCGCCGCCGTGAGCGCGGGGTCGCCGAGGTATCCCGGCGTCAGCCCCGTTCCGCCAATGAGGAGTTCACCGGGCTCGTCGGCAGCGCAGTGGCGCCCGTCCTCGGCCACCACCGCGACCTCGGTGCCGGAGATGGGACGGCCGATCGGCAGCCGCCGCACCTCATCTCCGGGGCGGGCCTCGATGAGGTGGCAGGTGGCGTTGACGGTGGTCTCCGTCGGCCCGTACAGGTTGGCGATGCGGTGGCCGGGCCCGAACAGGTCGTACCAGCGACGGACATGCGCGGCGGGCAGCGCCTCCCCGCCGACGTGGATCCAGCGCAGCGCCGACAGGTCGGGGCGGGGCTCGCCGCGCCGCACCCGGGTCTCGGCGGTGGTCAGCAGCCGTTCCCACAGCGTGGGCACCGAGCTCCATACGGTGATCCGATCCCGTACGACCCGGTCGAGCAACGCCTCGGGGTCGCGGACCAGATTCCGCGGCAGGGTGTGAACGGCGGCTCCGACCAGCAGCGGCGCCAGCAGTTGGCGTACGGACGCGTCGAAGCACACGGAGGCGGTCTGGGCCAGCCGGTCGCCCGCGCGGTAGCCGAAGGTGTCCACGGCCCAGTCCAGGTAGTTCATCATCGCCCGGTGGGTGATCGGTACGGCCTTGGGGCGGCCGGTGGAACCCGAGGTGAAGATGGTGTAGGCGACGGCGTCGGGGTCGGCAGGGACCGGGGTCGCGGTGCAGACCGGTGTGGGTGAAGCGTCGTCGATGGCCACCGTCGTCACGTCGTCGAGCGTGTCGGCCGTCGCTCGGGTGGCCTCGTGGCACACCACGTGCCGGGCCGTCGACCGATGGAGCTGGTCGGCCAGGCGCGCGGCGGGGTGGGTGGCATCCAGCGGCACCCACCCGGCCCCGGCCCGCAGGATGCCGACGACACCGACGACGGTGTCGACACCCGGCTCGGTCAGCAGGCCGATCAGATCCCCGGGGGCGACGCCTCGGGCGCGTAGCCGGTCGGCGAGTGCGGCGGAGGCCCGGTCGAGTGCGCCGTAGGTCATGGTGGCGTCGCCGGTTGCCACCGCGATCTGGTCGGCGGCCGCCCGGAATCGTGTCGAAAGGCGCTCAACGATCCCGCGCCCGGCTGCGGGCAGCGGGGTCGGTGCCGGTGTCGGTGCCGGTGTCGGTGTCGGTGTCGGTGTCGGTGTCGGTGTCGGTGCCGGAGTATCCCTTCGGGCAGGGGTGGTGACTTCGGCCAGCTCCGCCAATTCGGCTAGGTGATCGCGTGCCAGGCGCTCCACGGTGGTCCGGTTGAACAGCCGGGCCGGGAAGTTCCAGGAGAAGTGCAGGGCTCGTTCGCTCTCCCAACACAGCAGTCCCAGGCGCGTGGCGGCGGATGCGGTGCGCGCCGCGGCCGGGCGCACCGTCACCGGGCAGTCGGGGTCGGTCGTGACGGGGAAGCGGGCGAAACTGAACCCCGCCGGGGAGGCGGTACGCGGCCGGGACCCGGCGGCGGGCAGCAGCCGGGCGATGTCCACGCTGGTGAGCCGGGCGTGCCGCTCCGCGTCCAGCCAGATCGCGCGCAACCGCTGTGCCAGGGCGGGTACGGGCTCGTCCGGGTCGACGGCGGCCGGCAGCGGCAGGGTGTCGGCGAGCGGGCCGACCAGCCGGTCGAGACCGGCCAGCCGGAGTTCGCGACGGGCACGCGCCACGTTGACCGCGATGCCGCACTGCCCGCTCCACCGCGCCAGACAGCGCACGTACGCGGCCAGCAGCAGATGGAAGAGCGAAACGCCATGGGCGGCGGCGCACTTGCGCAGCGCGGCGGTGAGGTGGGGGTCGGTGGCCACCTGGTGTGCGGTGAGCGGCGCGGCGGGCGGCCCCTCCGGGTCGCCGTCCCACGGCAGGTCCAGGGGCGTGGGGTGGGCGTGGGCGTGGGCGTGGGCGGCGAGTGTGTCACGCCAGTACCGCCTGTCCTCGGCGAACTCCGGCGAGGACCGTTCCGCCTCGACGGCGGCGGCGTAGTCGGCGAAGCCCGCTTCCAGCGGTGGCAGCTCGGGTGAACGTCCGTGCGCGAGGGCGGTGTAGACCGACCACAGCTCCTCGCCGAGGACGTTGAGGCTGAATCCGTCCGCGGCGGCGTGGTGCAGTACGAGCAGCAGGTGGGCGAGGTCGGTGCGCTCCCGGACCAGCACCGCACGTACCGGTGCCTCGGTGGCCAGGTCGAAGGGGCGATTGCACAGCGCCTCCTCCAGGTCGGCCAGGGGGCCGTCGGCATGCCGGATCTCGTACCAGAAGGGCATGGTGTGCGGGTCCGGTGGCGCCACGTTTTGGGCGGGCGCCGTGCCGTCGGTCTCGATCCTGATGCGCAGCATCGGGTGGCGCTCGGCGAGGAGCGCGAGCGCCCGGCCGAGCAGACCGGCATCCAGGAGGCCGCTGATGGTCTGGCGCACGTACGCGTACGCGGTGACCTCGGGGTGCAGCCTGCCGCCCGTGTGGAAGGCCAGTTGGACGGGTGTGAGGGGAAGCGGGGTCCCGTTGCCGAACGCCGTCACACTGTCGTCGTCGGCGGGGCGCGGCGGGGGCGCGGGCTGCTCCGCCTCCACCTGGCCGGTCGACAGATGGGCGGCCAGCTCGCCGATCGTCCGGTACTCGAAGAACAGCGTGGGCGGCAGGGCCCGGCCCAGCTCCGACTCCAGCCTTCTGACGAGGTCCACGGCGGAGAGCGAGTCCAGTCCCATGGTCAGGAACTGCTCGTCGTCAGCGATCTCGGCGGGCGAGCGGTGCAGAGCCTCGGCAAGGAGGCGACGCAGAACACCGGTGATGTGCGCAGGGGTGGGGTCGGCCGTGCCGGTTGCGGTTGCGGAGGACTTGGACGCCGGTGCGGCGGCGGGGGACGCGGGTGCCGCGGACAACGACCGGGAGGTCTCCCACGCCACGGCGATCCCCGCTCCGGCGGCGATCCCCGCTCCGGCGGCGGTCCCTGCTGTGGCTGCCGTCGGCGCCGAGGCTGAGCTGGCCCCGGGCATGCCGGAGGCCAACGCGGCGGTCGCGGCCAAGTCGGGGCCCGGCGCGGTGGTCCCCTGCGTGCCGGTGGCCGACGCGGAAGTTCCGGACGTGCCGGCGGCGGAGGCGCCGGTCCCGGACACGTCCGTGGCGAAGGTGACACGCTCGGACCCGGAGGCGGCCGACACTGCGAACTCCGGGCCCAACCCGGCGGTCCCGGACATGGCGGCGCCGGACCCAGCGGTGGCTGCCTCGTCGAGTTCAGGACCGGCGGCGGCCGACACGGTGGTCCCCTGCGTGCCGGTGGGCCCGGCGGAACTTCCGCATGTGTCCGTGGCAGCGGCCGCGGGCTCGGACCCGATGGCGACCGACGCGGCAGTCCCCAGCCCGGCGGCGGCCGTCAGCTCGGCCACCACCAACTGCGCCGCGTCGATGCCGCATGCCGCGTGCAGTGCGGCGAGGCCCGTGCCCGTGGTCAGTGGGGCCACGCCACGGGTCGTGGCGGGGGCGGTTCGCGACGGGCTCCCGGCGGCCAGGCCGGTTTCGGCGAACGCGGCGAAGTTGAGCGATTGCCACGGGCGGCCGGCCGCTCGTTCGGAGGCCGCGAAGGCGTCGAGGAAGGCGTTGGCCGCGGCGTAGTCGCCGAGCGCACCGGCCAGGCCGGGCAGTACCGAGGTGACCGACGAGAAGGCCACGCACACCGCCGGACGGTGGCCGTGGCGCGACAGGGCCCGGGACAACAGGTGGCTGCCGCGCACCTTGGCGGCCATCACCTCGGTCATCTCCTCAGGCGACTTCGTCCGCAGCGTGCCGGGGCGCGCCACTCCTGCGGCGTGGAACACCCCGTCCAGCGGCGGCAGTTCCGCGATCAGGGCCTCGACATCCGCCCCGACGGACACATCCGCCACGCGGTACTCCGCCGTGGCGCCGAGCGCGTCGAGTTCGGCCATCAGGCTGCCCGGCGGACGGGCCGACCGGCCGGCGAGGATCAGGGTCGGCCGACCGCGTCCGGCCAGGTCGCGTGCGAGCTCGGCGCCGATCCCGCCCGTACCGCCGGTGATCAGGTAGGTGCCGTCGGGTGGCAGCGGCGAGGGCGAGGGCGGCGCGTCGGCCGCCACCGCCACGGGGGTACGGACCAGACGGCGGCCCGCCCGCCACGCCACCGCGCCGCCGCCCGGCGCATTCCGCCCGAGCACCTCCCGCTCCAGGGCGTCGAGCCGGGCGTCCAGGGAGTCGTACGAGGAAAGGTCGACGCCGTACGCGGTGAGGCCCGGGAACTCCTCCGGGAGCGCTAGCGCCAGGCCGGTGAGCAACGCCTGGGCGGGGCGCAGCCGTTCGGTGGTGGCGCCGGTGGCGTGCACGTCCTCGGTGACCGCCAGCAGTCGGCCACTGCCCTCGCTCATCGATGGGAGCAGGTCCCGGAGCGTGGTCAGTACGGTGTGGGTCGAGGCGACGAGGTCCGTCACGGTCGGGCACTCGGCGGCCGGTCCGGCGAGCCAGAGGGTGAGTTGCGCGGGTGGCTCGGCAAGGGAGGCGTCACCGTCCCGGCGGACCGTGATACCGCGCCGTTCCAGACGGTGGGCCAGCGCACGGGCCAGCTCCGAGTCCGGCCCGACCAGGTGGACGGTGTGCGGCGTGTCCGGCGTACCCGGTGTGTCTGGTATGTCTGGTGTGTCCCCGTCCGGCGCGGGAGGCGTCTCGCGCCAGGTGATGCGGTGCAGCGGCGCCGCGGCTGCGGGGCCGGGGGCGTGCTTCTGTCGGTGCTCGGGCCGGTGTTTGGGCAGACGGTCAGGTCGGTGCTCGTGTTGGTGCTCGGTCCGGTGCGCTGGGCCGTGTTCGGGCCCGTGCTCGTGTTGGTGCTCGGGATGACTCCCAGGCCCGCGCTCCAGTCGGCGATCGGGCCAACGCGCAGGTCCGTGCTCGTGTCGGTGCTCGGTCCGGTGTTCTGGCCCGTGTTCTGGCCGGTGTTCTGGCCCGTGTTCTGGCCGGTGTTCTGGCCAGCCTTCAGGTCGGCGCTCGGTCCGGTGCTCGTGTGGGTGCCCCGGGCGGCGCTCGGACCAGCCCTCAGGTCGATGCTCGGGCCACCGCTCAGGGCGATGCTCGTATCGCTGCTCGGCCCGGTGCTCGAGCCCGTGCTCGGCCCGACGCTCTGGTCCGTGGTCGGGCCAGTGGCTGCGGCGCTGGAACGGGTACGTCGGCACGGGCACACGCGGCCGCCCCTCGCCCAGTGCCGCGTGGTCCAGGTCCACCCCGCGCGTCCACAGTCTCCCCAGGGCGGTCAGCAGAGCCTGCCCGGCGTCGGCATCAGTGTCGGCGGCGGTGCCCGGCGCCGCCAGCGCGAACACCTCCGGCGACGGGTCGCGTCCGGCCGCCACGGCGCGGACCGGCCCCAGCAGGGTGGCGCCAGGCCCGAGCTCAACAAACGTGTCGTACCCGTCGTTCAGCAGACGCTCGACCGCGGCGCCGAAGCGCACCGGCCGCAGGGCGTGTTCGCGCCAGTGGGCCGGGTCCAGGGACGGCTGCCACTCGGCGGTCAGCGTGCTGAGCAGGGGGATCGAGGGCGGGAGCGGGGTCAGTTGGGTGGCCGCGGCGGTGAGTGGGTCGGCCACCGGGCGCATCGCCGGGGAGTGGAAGCCGTGGGATACGGGAAGTTCGCGGACCGTGATCCCGTCGGCGGCCAGCCGCCCGACGGCCCGGGCGACGGCATCCGGCACTCCGGCGATCACCACCTGCCCGGGGGCATTGACCGCGGCCACGCACAGCGCACCGGCCGACTCGGCCACCGCCTCGGCGACGGCGTCCTCACCGCCGCGTACGGCGGCCATGGCGCCCGGTGCGGCCAGTTCGCGCATCAGACGCCCCCGTTCGGAGGCGAACCGCACCGCCTCGGCCAATGTGAGCGACCCGGCGACGCAAGCGGCGGTGATCTCGCCGACGCTGTGCCCGGTGACGGCGTCCGGGGTCACGCCCCAGACGCGCAGCTGTCGGGCCAGCGCGACGCCGAATGCCACGAGCAGCGGCTGGGAGACCTCGGTGTGGGCCAGATCGGCGGGCGAGGCATCGGGGTCCAGGCACCACTGGGCCAGGGTGCGTCCGCGTACCTCGCCGACGAGCGCGGACGCCTCCTCCATCACACGGCGGAACTCCGGTGCGGTGCGGTACAGGGCGCGGCCAAGCCCCGGCCGCGCGGTGCCCTGGCCGGGCAGCAGGAACGCCAGCCGGGGCCGGGAGCGGGCCACGGCGGGAGTGGGGTGGGCTTCGAGGCGTTCGGCGAGGTCGCCACGGGACACCACTGCGAGGCGGTGGGGGCCGTGGTCACGGGCGGTGTTGACGGTGGCGCACACGTCGCCCTCGTCGAGCTCCGGGTGAGCCCGCAGATGGGCCGCGAGGTCACGGGCCGCGGCCACCATGGCGTCGGCGCCGCGCGCCGACAGAGTCAGCAGACGCGGACCGTCTTCGGCCCGTGAGCCGGCCTGGTCCGCTGGACCGGCCTCCGGGCCGTGGACCGGGCCGTGCTGGCCCCCTGGGGCGTCCCGGTCCACGGAACCGACCTCCGGGCCGTGGCTCGGACCGCCCTCGACGCCCAAGCCATCCTCGCCCAGGGCATCCGCCTCGCCCCGCCGGGCAGGAGCCGGCCGAGCCCCGCGACGTGGCGAACGCGGAGGCGCCTCCTCGAGGATGGCGTGTGCGTTGGTGCCGCCGAATCCGAAGGCGTTGATCCCGGCCATCAGCGGGCCGGGCGCCGTCCATGCGCGATGCCTGGTGACCACCTCGAAACCGGCCGTTCCATCGTCGGGGAGGGAGGCGATGGGTGGATCGTGGTGCAGCGAGGCGGGCAACTGGCGATGGCCCAGGGCCAGGACCACCTTGACCAGGCTTGGCATGGCGGCGGCGTTGAGCAGGTGGCCGAGGTTGGTCTTCACCGAGCCCAGCAGTCGGGGCTGCCCGTCGGCACGGGGCGGGAACGCCTGGGTGAGGGAGCGTAGTTCGACGGGGTCGCCGAGGGCGGTGCCGGTGCCGTGGGCCTCGATGTAGGACACGCTGCCGGGGTCGACGCCCGCGTCGCGGTACGCCTGGACGATGATCTCCCGCTGGGTGAGCGCGTTGGGGGCCAGCAGGCTCAGCGAACGACCGTCGTTGTTCACCGCGGTGCCACGCAGCAGGGCCAGGACCGGATCGTCCGCGCGGTGTGCGTCGTCCAGCCGGGCCAGCACGACCGCCGCGCCGCCCTCCCCGGGGACGAAGCCGTCGGCCGTGGCGCTGAAGGCGTGGCAGCGGCCGGTCGGCGAGAGTACGCCCGCCTGCTCCAGCAGACTGTGGCCGGTCGGGGCCAGCGCGAGGTTGACCCCGCCGACCACGGCGAGGTCGCACTCCCCCGCCTGCAGGCTGCGGCGCGCCAAGTGCAGCGCGACCAGCGCCGACGAGCAGGCGGTGTCGACGGCGAGGGCCGGGCCGGTCAGGTCCAGGCTCTGTGCCACGCGGGCGGCGACGAGGTTGGGGAGGTTGCCGACCAACGCGGCGGGAGGCAGCCCGCCGTCCGGGCCGGAGGCCCGGGACAGCAGTTCGCGGTAGCCGCTCTCCCCGGTCGCGGCGAACACGCCGATACGGCGGCCCGTCCGCCGCGAACCCGCGTAGCCCGCGCGCTCCAGGGCCTCGTGGGCCAGTTCGAGGAAGATCCGGGCCTGTGGGTCGGTCACGGCCGCCTCCTGGTCGTCCATGCCGAAGTACGTGGCGTCGAAGCGGGACAGATCGTCCAGGAAGGCGCCCCATCGGGCGGTGGCCTCCGGCCGGGGCGTCCAACGGGCGGCCGGTACGGGCCCGACGGCGTCGTGGCCGGCCACGAGCCGGTCCCAGAAGGCGTCCGGGGTGTCCGCACCGGGAAAGCGACAGGCCATGGAGACGACCGCGATCGCTCCCGGGTCGGTGTCGCCTGCGGTGTCGCGGGGCCGAGCGGCCTCCGGCGGCCCGCCGCGCCGCGCCGCCACCACGTGTTCGGTCAGCGCGGCCACCGTGTCACGGTCGCGCAGCACGGCCGGTGGCACCGTGACGCCGAAGGCGTCCTCCACCTCGGCGAGCACCTCCATCGCCTTCAACGACGAACCGCCTACGGCCAGAAACCGGTCATGCGGGCCGATGACGTCCTCGGGCACGCCCAGTACCCGCGCCCATATGCCGGTGACGCTCCGCGCAACCTCCCGCCGCGAGTCCAACGCCGCGGGGACGGCCCCAGCGGCCGCAGCCACACCCCCGTGCCCCCACCGCTCCTCCACCTCGGCATAGGCCCCCGCCTCATAGCGCTCGCGCATCGCACCTCGCCGCAGCTTGCCGCTTGTCGTTCGGGGGAACGCGCCCGGCGGCAGGGGCAGCACCCGTACGTCGTCGTGGGCCAGGGCCTGCCGGACCCGTGCCGCCACCTCTGCCAGTACGGTCGCCGCCGCGCTCGGCGGACTGGGGCGGCGTACGAACACCACCACCCGTTCCGTGCCGTCCGCCGGGTCGGTGGAGCCCACCACCGCGGCCAGGGGCGGTGTCGGCAGGCCGGGGGTGGCCGCCGCCACTTCCTCCAGGTCCGGCGCGTGGAAGGTGCGGCCGGATACGAAGAGCACGTCCTTGTGGCGGCCGGTGACGCACAGCCGGCCGTCGGCCAGGAAGCCCAGGTCGCCGGTGCGCAACCAGCCACCCACGTACGTGGCGGCGGTCGCCTCGGGGGCGTTGCGGTAGCCGCGGGCCACCTGGGGTCCGCGCACCTGGATGTGGCCCACCCGCCGGTCGTCCAGCGGCCGGTCCGCGTCGTCCACGATGCGCACCTCGCACCCGGGCACCGGCAGACCGACGTCCATCAGCTCCACGGCGTCCGGGCCCCGGGCGGTGTCCACCGCGTGGCCTCGGCTGAGAGCCACCCGGTCCAGCACACGCTCCACCGCCACCTCGTCCAGGGGCGGGAAGGTGACCGCCAAGGTGGCCTCGGCCAGGCCATAGACCGGCAGCGGTGCCCGCTCGTCGAGCCCGGACGTCCGCGCCTTCGCCACGAACCTCCGCCACACCGCGGGGGCGATCGGCTCGGCACCGACCAGGACCAATCGCACGGAGGTCAGATCGAGCCGGGTGAACACCTCATCCGGGATCCGCCGTACGGCCAGGGCCAGCGCGAAGTTGGCGGCGGACAGAAGTGTCGCCCGGTGGCGATCCGCCGTCTCCAGCCACAGCACCGGGCGCTTGGCGAACGACAACGGCTCCAGCCGCACCTGCTTGGCGCGCGCGGCGAGCGGGGCCAGGTGGGTGCCGATGAGTCCCATGTCGTG
This sequence comes from Streptomyces sp. MK37H, assembly GCF_018035285.1. NCBI lineage: Bacteria > Bacillati > Actinomycetota > Actinomycetes > Kitasatosporales > Streptomycetaceae > Streptomyces > Streptomyces sp. MK37H. The sequence goes on from NZ_JAAAYH010000261.1 coordinate 10,034, forward strand.
GAAGTACGGCATCCAGCTCGCCACCACATCGTCGGGTGTGATGGCCGCGGCGAGCCGCATCTGCTCCAGGTTGGCCAGCACGGCGGCATGCGTCAGCTCGACACCCTTCGGGGCTCCGGTGCTGCCCGAGGAGAACTGGACGAACGCCACATCGCCGGGCGTGACCTCCGGCAACCGGGCGGGCGGGCGACCCTGCCGCAACTCGTCCAGCCGCAACGGCTCAACGCCATCGGGCAGTTCACCCAACAGCGTCTCCGTGGCCGCGTCCACCGCCACCGGCGGGTGGCCGAGCGATTCCCACACCGGCGCCACCCGCCGGACATCGGACGCGAGCGGCACCGGGACGAGACCGGCCAGCAACGCACCCCAGAACAACACCTGGAAGTCATCGCCGCGGTCGGCGAGCAGCGGGACACAGGTGCCGGGTGCCACCCCGGCCGCGAGATAGCCACCGGCGACGCACAGCGCCTCGTCCCGCAGCTCCGCGAAGGTGACGGTCCGCTCGCCACCGTCGCCTCGGACATGCACCAGCACCTGGTCCGGGGCCGCGTCTGCCGCGCCCATCAAGACCTGCGGGAGCGCGGTCTCGCCATTCGGTCCGGTCATCAAGCTCCCCAACTCACTTGCCCTCTTGTAGAGGGAGGTGCGAACGGAGCGGCGGGTTCCAACCGGACGGCAATCCCTCACCTCTGCGGTGACCAATCGCTCACCTCAGCGTTGGCCCGGCCCTCACCTCAGCATTCGCACCAGGCCGTTCAGCGTTCACGCCCTTCACTCCCGGCCGCCGCCTCGGTGAGCCGGTCCACCACGGCCTGGTACACGTTGGTGAGTTCGCGGCTGCAGCGTCTGACCGGCGGTGTTGACGGCATTGGTGTCGGCGCCCGCGTCGAGCAGCGACCACAGGACGCTCCAGTGCTCCTCGCCTTCGATCCGGCGGGTGGTGGGGTGGGGACGGCCGGGGCCCGCGGCCGTGAACTGGGGTGCGTTGCCGAAGGCCGACTGGGCGCGCGGATCGGCGCCCGCCGCGAGCAACGCTTCGACGGTCGCGGCCGAACGCGCCGCGACGGCGTGGTGCGGGGGTGTGGCGCCGTACTCGTCGAGCGTGCCGACGTCAGCGCCCTCGCCGAGCGCGGCACGCAGCGCACCCACGTCCCCGGCGGCGCACGCCCGCAGCAGGGCGCGGCCGACCGGGTCGGGCGTACCGCGGGGCGGGAGCTCGAGGATGCCGAAGGCCACTTCCTGGTTCGGCGGTGCGGCGCTGGCCGGCATGACGAACCGTGCTCCGCGGAGCCGCGTCGCCACGCCGCCCGGATAGACGTCCTTCGCGAATTCCTCCGTCAGGAAGTCCATCGGGCCGAGGACACCACAGACCAGCTGGACGACGGAGCGCCGCCGCGGGTCCGTGGGTCCGACAGCCACGGGGCCGCCGGACCCACCGCGAGCGACCGGCGTCTCAGGCGAACACCGACAGCAGCAGGGCCATCGCCAGACCCAACACACTGACCAGGGTCTGCACGGCGGTCTGAGTCTTGGTGGCCTGGGTGAGGTCCATTCCGAACGACTCCTTCACCAGCCAGAACCCGGCGTGGTTGACGTAGTTGAGGCCGAGCGAACCGGCGCCGATCGCGACAACGAGCAGGGAAGCCTCCAGACCCCCGCCGTCGCCGATCAGCGGGGCCACGATGCCGGTGGCGGAGACGATGCCGACGGTGGCGGAACCCGTGGTCAGCGACAGCAGCAGGGCGATGAGCCAGCCCAGCAGGATCACATTGATGTGGGCGCCCTCGGCGGCCGACGCGATGGCATCACCGATGCCCGAGTCCTGAAGTACCTGCTTGAACGCTCCTCCCCCGCCGATGATGAGCAGGATGGCGGCGATGGACTTCAGGCTGTCGGTCAGGGAGGCACGGGTCTCCTCGCCCGAACGGCCGGAGTGGCCGGAGCGGCCGGCGCGGGCGGAGCCGACGAACGTCACCCCGAGGGCGAAGACGAAACCGGCGAGCATCGCCACCAGCGGTTCTCCGGCGAACACGAGCGCCGCGCCCAGCCCGCTCGACTCGTCCAGCACCGTCTCGGCCAGGGTGCGCAGCAGCATCAGGACGACGGGCACCAGTACGGCCGCCACGGCCAGCCCGGTGGGCACACCGGTCCGGCGGGGCACCTCCGCGCTCGCCTGCGCACCAGGCGCACCAGACGCTCCGGCTCCCGTCGTGGCGGCGGTCGGAGCGGGCTGACGCTCAGCCCCCGTGAACTGGGCCACCAGCTCGGCGTCCGGAGCCACATCGGGAAGCCGGGGCGCGATCCAGCGGGCGTAGACGGGCCCGGCCAGGATGACGGTGGGCACGGCGCAGACGATGCCGACGCCGAGGGTGAGGCCGAGGTCGGCGTGCAGCCCGGTCATGGCGGTCAGCGGGCCGGGGTGGGGCGGCAGCATGCCGTGCAGGGTGGACAGCGAGGCGATGGCGGGCACACCGAGGAGCACGTACGGGCTGCCCTTGGTGCCGCCGTGTTCCTCCATTCTGCGGGCGACGCTGAAGATCAACGGCAGTAGCACGATCAGGCCCACCTCGAAGAACATGGGCACACCGATGACGAACGCCGCGGCACCCACCAGCCAGGGCAGTCTGCGGGGCTCGGCGCGGGCGACGAGGGCGCGGGCGATGGCGTCGGTGGCGCCCGAGTCGGACAGCAGACGGCCGAGCATGGCGCCCAGGGCGAGGGTGACGCCCACGTCGCCGAGGGTGCCGCCGGCGCCCTCCTCGATGGATCCGGCGAGTTTCGCGGCGGGCTCCCCGGCCGCTATCCCCGTGCCCACGCTGACCAGGATCAGCGCGACGAACGGATGGACCCGCAGCCGTGAGTTGATGAGATAGATCAGTGCTGCGATCGCCACCGTGAGGATGAGCAGCAGCCACCAGGTGTGTGCGGT
>NZ_JAAAYH010000262.1:0-12910 GCF_018035285.1 Streptomyces sp. MK37H
CACCGAACGGACGACGGCCCCTCGTCCCCCGTCTCTAACATCCGCACCGTGACGATCGGCGAAGCAAGGGAACTCGTTGACGAAGCCCCCTACGTACGCTTCCAGAGCCCGGTCCGGAACGAGCGCGGCTACTACTCCGGGGTGTTCGGCCTGGTCAACGGCCTGGCGCGGAGCGGGAAGCTGAGCGCTGACAGGAACGCTTCCGACGGGCCAACAATGACTGGTACAACGCGGCCTATCCAGACCCCTCGACCGTGGATCCGACGGTCTACGACCACGAGATCCACCCCGGCGCGGCGGCCTGGTTCAAGCCCACGTCCCAGGACCTGATCAAGCGGGTGGACGGCTACCTGGAGATCCTTGCCGCCCATGGCATCGAGTGCCGGATGATCCGGTCGTCGAATCCGGGGAGGATCGTCTACGAGGACGCGTACCAGATCGTCGTCGTGCCGCACGAGGCCGAGGGCGGCGGAACAGGCCGCTCCGGCTGCGAAGCACAGGAGCCAGATGCACGGCTGCCGACCGATGGAGTAGTTGTCCGGTCCGACCGGGTGACGCCGCGCGCGAACGAGTGATTCAGGTGGTTTTCCTGCTGCCAGGTGGAAGGGAAAAGGTGGCATTCATGCGCGAACAGTACGCATGAGCACCAGGGAGGAAACATGCCGATACAAGCGAGCGCGCTCGTGCGCGGCAGCTCGGTGCTGGTCACCGCCGCGGCGACCGTCGCCATGCTGGCCACCCCTGCCGAAACCACCGAAGCCAAAGCCCACAACGGGCGGCCAACCGACGGGCGGGCGGCCGAGACCAAACAGATCGCGTCCTCGGTCCTGGACGCCGACGAGAACGTCAAGTTCACCCTGACCGCGATCCGGTCCACCGTCGACCCGCTGAGGGCCTCCGTCCGGCTGATGGCCTTCGCCCGGCAGCACGGCCGGTTCGTGCTGTCGGACGAGGTGCGGGTCGGTGCGGTGGACAGCTGGTTCTGGTTCCCGGTCACCGGGCGGGGCGCGATCTGCGAGTTCTCCACGGCGAGCACCAACCCCGCGCCCGTCACCGCGAGCCTGCTGATCACCCCGGCGATCGGCTGCTCGCCGCCCGAGCGCTTCGAGCTGCGGGACGGGAAGTTCAAGGCCGACGGCCACAGCGCACGGGCCCCGCACGGCGGAGTGAGCACCGGTGGTGGCGGCATGGCCCGACGGGCCGCCGCCCAGGGAGCGCCGGCCGGCGCGTAGGCATTGCACCCCGCACGGGCTCAAGGCGGCCGCCGAGTAGGCCGACCGGGCCGTGTGGCGCACCATGCGCCACTTCACCCATGGCGGGTGGGGTGGCGCTTTCTCGTTCCCGGGGCACGACCCGTTCGTAGCCGATGAGGAGCACTGGCAGCGCTCACGCGAGCCATGAGTGCCTGTCAAGCGACGGCCTCTAGCAATAGGTCAGGAGGCGGTCGGCGTCTCCTCCGGATCGTGTCTGAGCAGGAGGCAACGATGCGTCGTATCGGGCTTATGGCGGCGTCGGTGATGGGTGCGGTGCCCCTCGCCCTGTCGCCGACGGGATCAGCCGTGGCCGCCGAGGGCACCCTGACCGTCGGCCTGGCCACCCACACCAACCCCAGCGGCTGTTACACGACGAACGTCTGGCCCATGTTCGTGGCCAACAACACCAACCAGGTCGCCACCGTCTTTGACCTCCCGAACTGCCAGGGGCACCCGATCAGCCAGGTCAGGCCGAACGAGTCCAGCGTCTTCGAGTTCGGCACCAGCGTCTCCATCTCCTGACGCCCGGAGTACGGAAGCGGACTGGTCGGTGGAGTGGTACGCGGAGCTCCTTTGGCCTGCTGCTTCCCGGCTTCCCTGACACGCGGGCGTGCGGAAGGGGTGCCCCTTGAACCATGGGCACCCCTTCTGACAGCTACGCCACGCGAGATCGGGAGCAGGTGCTCATATGCTCCGGCTTCGGACGTCGCGGGTCATCGCCTCGATCGTCGCTGTCATGTTGCGTCGGAGTTGGTCCAGCCGTCCTTGCAGGAGCGCTGCGGCGTTCTCGGGGTCGGCCCGCACCGCCGCGCGGGCTCCGCTGTCGCCCGGCCCATGGATGAACGACTGACGGACCACCGTCTGACCCTGCCGTGCGGCGGGCCGTAGATCGTAAGTCCAGGTGGCGAAATGCTCCTCGGTTTCCGGGGAGCCCCCGAACACTCTCCAGCCGAACGAGTACGGCCGGTCCGCCGCGACGACCATGCATACGACCTGCGTGACAAGCCCATTGGGGAACCGATTGCGGGCCTCGAAGCGCGCCCCGACCGCTGGTTCACTCCAGCCGTCCAGCCAACCCGCGTACGTGCACTCCGGGCTCCAGTCACCGATCCGGGAGAGGTCCGTGATCGCCTCCCAGAGCCGGTCCACGGGCGCGTCGACGGATAGTTCGACCTCTGCTCGGGCGCCAGTCACGCCGAAATCCTGATCCATACGAGGGCAGACCGACCAGACGACGAAAACTCATCGCAGCCCCTCCGACTCAGAAGGCCCCGGACAGCAGCCCCGGGCCAAGGCCAGCCCGCCGTGCCGGACCTTCCCGGCCCAACCAGCTCATCGCACAGGGATTGATCGAGGGCTGACGCGACCCGCAGCTGGCCCGCAGCTGGCCCATACGCACTGGTCGAACCTGGGACACAGGCGAGACAGGGTGAGACAGCGGACACGCAGAAAGGGTGCCCCGAAGCAGGGGCACCCCTTCTGACCAGCTACGTCGCTGACCTGCGCGGAGGCTGAGGGATTTGAACCCTCGGTGACATCGCTGCCACGACGGTTTTCAAGATCTCTCGGCGATCATGGGGCCGATCGCTCTGCCACAGGTCAGAGGGGTGCGAGCGCCCCAGCGGAGCCGTCGTCATCGTCGTCGTGCCCGCTACGTGCCCCAGGCTCATGGTTGTGCCCGCTGAGCCAGGAGTCCGCTGCTTCGGCCACCTGGTCATCACGTCCGGCGACCGGCCGGGCGTAGTGCCGAGTCGTGACGCTCGCGTTCGAGTGGCCGAGCCGGTGAGCGGCGGTCATTACGCCGTAATGATCGGCGACCCACGTTCCGTGTGAGGCGCGCAGATCATGTGGGGTCACGTCGGTCAGCCCGGCGGCCGACACGGCTGGGTCGAAGTACGCCTTGCGCCATTGGTTGTAGCGCAGCGGCTTGCCGCCCGGGGTCATGAACAGGAGCGCGTCATCTCCACCAGGCAGAGTCTCCAGATGTCGCCCCAGCCGCTTCGCGAGCGACGGGCCGACTCGCAAGAGCCGCTTCTGGTGGGACTTCGGTGTGTCGAAGACCAAGGCGGCTCGCTCCGCTCCCCGCGCGCGGCCCGGCCCCCGGCCGGGCCTGCGCTCCTGTCTCCGCCCCGCTCCAGCCCGGTCGCCGCCCGTGCCGCGCGCACAGCAATCAGCCGCCTGATGCCAGAGAAGGGGTACGTCGTGGCTGGGGCCGGTCGGCTCCACGGCTTTAGGCAGCCACTTTGGGGCGAGCCTCTAAGATCATGGCCCCAACGTCGTGCTTTAGCGGGCAGGTCCACAGACTGCCCGACGCGCCGGAAGCTTACGGGGCCATGATCTCTCGCCCCAAAGCAGCTCCAGCCCAAAGCCGCTCCACCGACCTCATAATTCACCTGCCCGCACCACGGGCAGAATGGCACACTTGCCCACATGGAGGAGAAATCTGCACCCTTTGTCGACGAGTCGCTCAAGAGTGGAATTTTTTGGGGGATGGTCGACCAATACGTTCGGCGCGGTTTGGTTGACCTCGAAGAAATTAACGGACGAGGAGGCGATCAACACCGCATTGCTTGATTTCCTCAGATACACAGACGCCCAAGTCGCGACAATCGAGGGGCAGACCGCGTGGTCTGATGACGATGTGCATGTGGTAACCGACCACTGTGACGATCTCCCCAAGAAGGCCGTCTGTGCCATGCACGCCGATGAGCATTGGTTCGCGATTCTCTTCTATGCCACTTGGCTTGAACATTGGGTGAACAATGTCCTGATGAGCCTCAGTGTCCGCTCGGGCGTTCCTGAAGGAGCGGCGGTCGCATTGGTGCGAAGTTGCAGCTTCCACGTGAAGATAAAAGACGTGTGGACATCACTCAAAGCAGCACCCCTAGGAAAAGCACACATACGCATGATGACCGATCTCATGGAATTTAGAAACGGCTTTGTGCACTACAAGTGGCAGTCACGAAGCATATCGGATAAAGATGCCTACGATCAGCGAGTCAAAGAGGTGGCAGTAAGCGCACAAAACCTCGTGACCATCTTGGAGGAACTCGAAGACCAACTCCTTTTCTCTGGGCGACGGAAAGCGCTACGGGCACAGCTTGGGCTCAACGAATAGCTACAGGCTCACGCCTTGGTAACAGCCGCCAGTCGAGTGCGGCAGAGCTGGGCCATCCGAGGTCGCTCAACGGTAGCCAATGACACGCCCTCGGCCAGGAGAAGTCAGGTTTTCTCCCAAAATGACTCCAACCTGCTCGAATCGTTGATATATTCCGGACATTCATTACAGCCGATGCCGTTGAGGAGGCCAGGATTTACGCAAAAATAAATCCCTTCGCGGAATTCACCTCTCTGCAAACAGAGAAAAACCCCCAGCGTCGCGGAGTTGCCTTCGAACGCCTACTTCTACGACTCTTCCGTATTGCTGGCCTACAGGCGGAGATAAACCCGACCATCTCTCTCCCTAGGCAAACCGATCTCATAGCTTCCTACGGAGAGCAGACTTATCTAATTGAGGCCAAATGGGAGGCTAAGCCGGTTTCTGTCGACGTCATAGATTCAGTTGATTCTCGACTTCGCCGCACGGACCCATCTGTATTGGGCGTCGTAATCAGCATGTCCGGATTCTCCAAAACTTGCCTAGAGGAGGTGGTCCGCAAGAGGGGCGAACGGACCATCCTTCTAGTCGACAGCAACGACGTAAAATCCGCCATGTCTGACCCGAGCAAGCTGATCCGCATGTTACGAACCAAATATCAGCGACTTACGCGAATGGGGGAAATTTGGTTTAACGACCCCGCACCAGAACAGAAATCTTACTTCTGGCGCAGCCCCGAAGACGACCACGTAAGCCTGGTTACAGTGGGCGGAACGCCGATCCCGTGGGTTGAGAACAGAGCAGAAAGCAGTAGTCCGATCTTCGGCTCACTTTCCATCCCAATTGACCAACCGTCCCAACACGGCATGGCGTCGATCAAACTTTTCCCCGACGTGCGGTCGCTTGACTCTGTGAAGCAGCTAATTTCCTATCTCCATGATGGCGGAAAGTGTGACGGCGGCTTTAGATGGACCCTCACCAATAGGCGGCTATCTTGGCACGGCGTCGGCCACCCTTCATTGCTCGCCGCACTGGAGCGCGAGAATAGAGAAAATATTCTCGCAGCTCAGGGAAACCCTGGCATAACTCTGCATTGTCACGGCATCGCAATTGATGAGTTCTGGAACCTCTCGGCCGACATTTATGAGGCAACAGAGGCCGACAACTGCGACCTGTCGTTCGTTATGCAAGAGCCCCCTCTCGACATGACGCGCTTCCATCAGATCACAGACACCTTCGGTAGCTGGTGGGAGAGCAGGATGTCTTGGGACTACGGGAATGATTTCACGTTTGGAAATATCGAACCCGGTATCGAGCTAGAGGTGACCGGCTACGTCGTTTCAAATAACCCAGACTATGGAAGCGAAGCAAACGTCATTGGGGTATTGGCTCGGAATCCATTCACTCAACAAAACCCATTCCCGAATAGCCTTTCATCCTCTTGGCGAAAAATTTCGGGGATTATTTGCCATACTGCGCCATACCGGCGATGGACCGATCGTCGAGGCCGCTATTACTTGACGCACTGGGTGCACGCCGAAGCCGCTGGAGCAACCGTCGTTGCCTTCGAAGCAAGTCGGCCCTCGCTGTTCGCCACCCGGAACAGCCGGTAGCCGGGTTGTCCTCGCTGCTGCCGGGATGGCTCGGCAGCAGCGGGCGAGGCTCAGAGACGGCTCACACGATGGCTACGCTCCCTGGACACCCCGCCTCAGGAGCTCGTCATCGACACCGCGAAGCCGCTGCCGCCACTCCCGCCCAGCCTTGGGGTTGCGCCCCATGCCACGCGCCACGGCAGGCTCAGCCCGTTGAGCGGCGAAGGCCCGGCGCTCCCGCAGCTGCTCGACAGAGGCCGGGCAGGTCGGCGTACCAGTTGTCGGAGAGCTTCCAACGACTCAGCACCGCAGAGTGCGGCTAGCAGGATCCTGCCGCACACCAATTTCGAGCACCCGCGATAGCCCGTTGCCCGACCGCACCACAAGCGCACCAGATCGACCGGAGAACAACGGGGAATCGGAGGGAGAGCCGCCCAGTCCGACGACATCACAATCCGAGCGTTTACCCAGGTCAACGCTCAACCGGGCCCCAAATGACCGCAGCTTCCCAAGCTCAGAGCGCGGGTTCGATTCCCGTCACCCGCTCCATAGCGAAGGCCCAAGGTCAGCGACCTGGCCTTGTTCGTTGCCTGCCGTTGACTCGGCATCGTGCCCTAAAGACGGGTTACACGGTTGGTGACCCGATACCGTTGTCGAGCGGTTGGCTGGAGCGCCACTCAGCGAAAGAACCGTCTCGTGAGCGTACGCCGTGAAGATCGCCGTGGAACAGCACCGCTGCCTCTGGTCTGCGTGCCGGGGGATCCGCCAGGTAGGCGTTAACGTGATCCCAGTTTTGCAGGTCGACTGTGAGGCCCTCGTACCATGCCAAGCCACGGGTGTTGCAGTCTCTGCACAGCAGCCCGCGTACGCAATGTCCACACGAGGACCGGCCGGGACAGCAGGCATGATCGTGATCGATGTGCCACCATGACGGCCCCTCCATCGATGGGTCGCCACCCAGTCTGTGGCACAGCGGACATGTGTCGTCCTGAGCTCTGAGGATCGCGTTGACGCGAGCACGCGTCAGTTTATGTCGCCGGGCCTGTCGTTCGGCGTTGCAGCACTGTGGACATACTTTTCCCTTGGGGCCTGCATTGACTCGCCAGAGCTTGTCGAAACACACCGTGCAGGGTTCCAGGGTCTCGACCCATGCGTGGAACTCTTCATCTGTCAATGCGTCGAACTCTTCGTCTGTTAACCAGTCCACGGCCGCAGGCTAGACGCTGCCACTGACACTCCGGAGCTGTGCCTACGCGACAAGATCAAGCGGGTGCTGCGCTCCTCGAACGGGCTGGTCCCCTCCACAACCGGCCCGCGTTATGGGGAACTTCGCGCCGGCCGACGCTGGGCCGCTCGCAGGGTACTGCTCGGCTGACGTTCTGGCATCACCAATTGATATCAACGACGGCGGACGTCGGCGGCATCTAATGCACCGAGGCCACCGCTCGCCCGACAGTTAGGGCCAGCCCAGCCTTGGGCGACCTGGCCGGTGATCGAACTTGTAATGCGGTGATCACCGCCAGAGGGACCGTGCCAGATGCGTGCCAGAACGAACGGCAAGCCACGGTCAGCGCAAGCTAACCGTAGCCGGTGCTCAAGATTGCTTCAGGAGCTGTTTACACAGGTGAGAACCCTGATCAGTCCTGATCGCTCCTGTGATTCCCAAGCTCAGAGCGCGGGTTCAATTCCCGTCACCCGCTCCACACAGCAGAGCCCCAGGCCAACGGCTTGGGGTTCGTTTGCTGCCTGGGCGCTCGGGCTGGCCGAATCCCGGCTTGCGCCCCCTCTGCCCACTTGAGCGCGCTCCGCCAACCGGGCTTACCGTCCCTCCGGCTCATCTCACTGACGTCGCCCGAAGGGGAATCCGGTGAACGAGGACGCGTCAAAGCCCACCGCTGAGATCCTGCGCGAACTAAGCACCACTTCCTACGTACAGATCCGTTCATCCCTCGAACTTGCCGATCAAGTCTCCAAGGCGACCTCTGCTGAGGACGACAAGCGAGCAGGGGACGGACGTGGCCCCCTGCGCCGACGTACCGACTACAGGCCCGTACGGGGAGCCCCTCGATCATTGACACTCACCCCCTGGCAGGTCATCCACGCCATCGGCCTGGGAGCCGCGTCTGCCCGGCAGGGAGCAGGACGCGGACTCGCCGAACACTGGGGCAGCCTGCGCTACAGCCAGGCCCTGGAAGCGAACCGAGGCGGTTATCTGCAACTGTCCGCCGAAGGGCGGGACTTGTTGCGCTTCTACAAGGCCACACAGTCAGGGGAGATCGGCACCGGCTTTGCGTCGTTGTTGGCAGAGCACGTGGTGAGAACCCGATACCCCGATCACTCGGTCTCGGTGATCCCGGCCGACGTCGCGCTGAAGGCTGGTTGGACACTCCGCAGCACCGGCAAGGGCTCCCGCCCCGAGCCGCTGCAGCGGCGACCCCACTTCTTTGTCGAAGCGTGGCAGCCTGGGCAACCGTCCAAGGTCCTCCTCGTCTCCTCGAAGGGCACTCACAGTGCCGTTCATCAGGTGTACAGGCAGCTAGCCACGGCGAGCGCCCACGTGGAATCGGTGGACATCGGGCCGTACAACACGGTTCCGTACCTGCTCATCGACACGGAGATCCCAACCAAGGAAAGTCTCGCCGTGCACATGCTGGAAGCGCCGGGGAAAACCATCCTCAGCCCGCCCGGAGGCGAACCGGGAGCCGACCTTGACCTCACCCTGGAGGACGCGAACAGAGTGGCCGAGGTCATGCGGCCAGGGGAACGGAACGGCGTTGAGACCGTCCCCGGGTTCCAAGTGCTGCCCGAGTCGTTCGCATGGTTCAGCGTCGTATTGGCCCGGACGGAAGCAGCCACGCTGACGGCCTTCACTGGAGGCGGCAAGCCCACCGCCCAGTACCTGACCAAGGAACAGGGGCGACGCCATTTCCAATACGACGTCCAAGCCAACACGCACAAGCTGCGGGATGAAGAGCACCGCATCCACGACATCGACTTCGTGGGCACCGACCACATCTTCCGACTCAACGGCAACCGCGTCGAAACGTTCTCCGGGCTCAAGCGCAACCTCTACATGCACCTCCGAGAAGGGCAGGTCAACGAGTATCGCCGCGAAGTCCACGCTCTGCGCGGGCAGTGGCCAGACCACAACACATCCGAGAAGTGGGACTCGGTCTCCATCCGGGCCGACGGTTCTGTGATGGCTATCCGTCTCAGGGGGGAATGACACGGAATCCCGGGTCGAGGCAGAAGAGGGACTCAGGCCAGGGGGAGAGCACTCAAGTCGCCAAGTGAAGCAGGGAGGTCTCGGAACGTATCCGAGGCTCCCTGCTGTACTGCACATGACTGCTAGCCAGAACTCGCGGGTGGCAAGTCGACCGGCCGATCCACTGAGGGTGCTACTCAGGTGTTTCTAGGCGGTGTCCACGGCTGGTCGCCACGCGCAGCACGTCCCGCAGTGCGCCAGCCAACTTCGCGGCGACGAGCCTCAGTTTCTCCAGATCTTCGGTCTCATTATCGAGTACCTGAACTGCCTGCCCGCGCAGTTCGGCCGCCATCCCGAGTTGCACCGACTCGATATGGTCCGCCAAGCGGGACATGTAGCGCTCCCGGTCGTCGGTGTCCAGGTAGCACGGCTTGCCTTCAGGCCCCGTCCACGGGAGAAGCCTCAGTTCGTTCTGTGCCGTCATCCCTGCGTCTGCCTCTCGGTGGACCTCGCTGCTGGATGTCGGCGCGCTGTCGGGTGCCCAGTCGCTCATTGCTTCACCTCTGGCTGCCTGGCCTGGTCGGACGCCGGGTGACATGGGCAGCCACAGGCCTCGTAGATCAACGGCACGTCGACCGGTGCTGGAGCTGGGGAGGACTCCGCGCAGGCCTGGTGCGTGCCGATCCGGCAGGCGGGCGAGCGGTAGGTGGTGGTCAAGGCGGCCGGGCTGTGGGTCTGCCGTCGAGAGGGCATCAGTGGGCCCCCAGAAGAGCCGACCAGGCGTCGGTCGGCACGTGGGGAGTGACGACAACCGTCGGGCGCTGTCGGGCGCGCCTTTCCCAGGCCAGTACGTACGGGCGGACAAGCGCGGTTTCCTCGCCTGCGAGCGAGTAGCGGTGCCTCGCCCAGTCGGAGGCCCGGCTCAGGACGACCGTCGGCTCGTCAGCAGGCGCAGAGACGGCGGGAGCGGTCCGCGGCGGAGGGGGCGTTAAGGGGCGGCGGTGCCTGCCCTTGGAGAAGTGCCGCGCCCTGGTGAGGGAGACGGCGCGGCGGATACGGTTGAGCACGTTGAATCAGCTCCTATCGCTGAAGGCCCGGTCCCCTGACATCGCCCGTCGTGGGGACCGGTTTTTCTACGACCGCCCGGAGAGTGCGGCCGTTCTGGCAGCTGGCGAGGAGCCCGAACCGATCGGCCTCGGCCACCGCCGCCAGGACCTCCTTCCATGCCTCGGCGGAGAGTGATTCCGGCACCTCCGCTTCGACCGATGTGAATCGGGCGTGCTCCTCCACGCGCGTGGGGAGCCCGACGGCGGACAGCCGGGCGGCGATGGCCGCCGCGCTAACTCCCGGAACGGGCACAGGGCAGCCTCCGTCAACTGGCGATCACTTTCAGTGAAGCTAGTTAACTAGATTAGAGCTAGTGGACTAGATTTTCCATATGCCTGAGCAGCCGCCCTATCTCCGCGTCGCCGACGAACTCCGGCGGCGGATCGCGGAGCACGTATGGGAGCCGGGAGACCGCCTGCCGTCCCGCGCCCAGATCGGCCAGGAGTGCGGGGTGGGCGAGAACGTGGTCCGCCGGGCGCAGGAGTTGCTGATCTCCCAGGGTGTGCTCGAAGGCCGAGCCGGATCGGGCACCTACGTCGCCGAGCCCCGGCAACGGGTGCGGGTCGTCCGGTCGTCGGCGCGCGAGCAGCCCGAGGGGTCGCCGTTCCGCGCGGACATGAAGGCCGTCGGGAAGCACGGCGACTGGGAGAGCCGGACCGACGCCAAGGTGCCGGCCCCGGCGGAGATCGCAGCGCGGCTCGGTATCGCCGAGGGCGAGTTGTGCGTCCGGACGTCATACGAGTTCCTGGCCGACGGCAGGCCCGTGCAGCTGTCGACGAGTTGGGAGCCGTACGACCTCACCGCAGGGACGCTCGTCGTCCTCCCTGAGGGAGGGCCGCACGCCGGGGCGGGCGTCGTGAATCGCATGGCCGTCATCGGAATCACCGTCAGCCATGCCGTGGAGCAGCCGGAGCCGAGGCAGGCGACCGCCGAGGAGGCATCGCTTCTCGGGATCCAGAAGGCTGCGCTCGTCACGCACATCCGGCGGACGTACTACAGCGACCAGGGACGGCCCGTGGAGACGGCGGACATCGTCGTACCCGCCGCTCACTGCGAGATCGTGTACGAGATTCCGATCAATCGGTAGTCGGCAAGGACCAGCGGGTGTCCGGCCGTGCCCCTTCCGTGCCCGATCGGTCGGGGAATCATGGGGAACGGCGGCGCTTGGTGGGGAGCGCGCATGGCGACGGCCCCCGACCGTCTTACCTGGTCAGGGGCCGTTCACTTGCGGAGGCTGAGGGATTTGAACCCTCGGTGACATCGCTGCCACGACGGTTTTCAAGACCGTTCCCTTAGGCCGCTCGGGCAAGCCTCCCCGCGCCGTTCGTAATGGCGCGGGGATCAGCCTAGCGCGTCAGCTGTCACCCTTGCGCTTCCCCAAGGTGACGTCCACCTTGGACACCTTGCCGCCGCGCTTGTAGGTCAGGGTGACCTTGTCGCCCGGCTGGTGGGTCCAGATCTCGCTGATGAGGGTGGGGCCGCTGTCGATGACCGTGTCGTCGAGCTTGGTGATCACGTCGCCGGACTTGAGGCCGGCCTTGTCGGCCGGGCCGCCGGGGACGATGGCGGGGCTGCCACCGGAGCCGTTGGAGGCGATGGTGGCGCCGCTGGTGGAGTCCTTCATGTTGACCGTGGCCTCGATGACCGGGTAGACGGGCTGGCCCGTCTTGATCAGCTGCTCGGCGACGTTCTTGGCCTGGTTGATCGGGATCGCGAAGCCGAGGCCGATGCTGCCGGACTGCTGGGACTCGCCGAGGCCGCTGCCGTTGCCGGCGGACTGGATGGCGGAGTTGATGCCGATGACGCCGCCGTCCGCGTTGAGCAGCGGGCCGCCGGAGTTGCCCGGGTTGATGGAGGCGTCGGTCTGGAGGGCGCTCATGTACGAGGCGTTGCCGCCGCCTCCGTCGCTGGAGGCGACCGGGCGGTTCTTGGCGCTCACGATGCCGGTGGTGACGGTGCCGGAGAGGCCGAAGGGGGCGCCGATGGCGACCGTGGCGTCGCCCACGGCGACCCGGTCGGAGTTGCCGAGCGGGAGCGGGTCGAGCTTGGCGCCCGCGGCGTTCTTGAGCTTGACCACGGCGACGTCGTAGCCCTGGGCGCGGCCGACGACCTGGGCGGTGTACCGCTTGCCGTTGGAGAAGGTCGCGGTCAGCTTGCCGTTGTCGGCGGCCGAGGCGACGACGTGGTTGTTGGTGAGGATGTGGCCCTGCTTGTCGTAGACGAAGCCGGTGCCGGTGCCGCTCTCGCCGTTGTTGCCCTGCGCCTCGATGGTGACGACGCTGGGCAGCGTCTTGTTGGCGATGCTCGACACCGAGCCGGGCGCGCGGCTCTCCGTCTTGGGGTTGCCGTAGGCGGAGACGGTGGTGGTGTCGCCGCTGTCGCTCTCCCGGTCGGCGGCCCAGAAGCCGATGCCGCCGCCGATGCCGCCCGCGACCAGCACGGCGGCCAGCACGGCGGCGACCAGCCCGCGGGGCTTGCGCTCGAAGGGGCCGGAGGACGGTGGCACGGGAGCGGTCCCCCACGGGCCGCCCGGGCCGCCCTGCCCGCCCTGTCCGTCGCCCTGGCCGCCGTGCGGCTGTCCGCTCTCGGCCGACCACCACGCGCCGGACTGCCCGGCGTCCGGGCCGGGGCCCGAACCGGGGCCCGGGGCGCCGGG
>NZ_JAAAYH010000263.1:0-12904 GCF_018035285.1 Streptomyces sp. MK37H
CCGCGCCCGCGCCCGCACCTCAGAGCGTGTACGTCTACGGCGTCGTCCGCGCCTCCCACACGGTGCCGCCCGGCCGCACCGGGGTGGGCGAGCGGCCCGCCCCGGTCCGTACCGTCCGGGCCGGAGCGCTGGCCGCGGTGATCAGCGACGCTCCGGCCCGGCTGCGCGCCAAGCGCCGTGACCTCCTCGCCCACCAGGACCTCGCCCTGACGCTGGGACGGGACGGGCCGGTGCTGCCGATGCGCTTCGGGATGGTCGCCCCCGACGAGGAGTCGGTGCGGCGGCAGCTGCTGTGCACACAGCACGACTGCCTGGCCGCGCTCGAACGCGTCGACGGGCGGGTCGAGATGAACCTCAAGGCGCTGCCCACCGAGGCCGACCTGGGTGCGCTGGTACGGGAGGACCCCGAGGTGAGCCGGTTGCGCACCGCCGCGCGCCGGGCCCCGGGGTACGAGGCCAGCGTGCGGCTCGGCGAGGCCGTGGCACGTGGGCTGAGGCGCAGGGCGGCGGCCGCCGCGGCCACGGTGCTCGCGGAGCTCTCGGCCGTAACGAACGCCACGGTGCACGGCCCGGAGGTCGAGGGGTGCGTACTCAACACCTCGTTCCTGCTGGACCGGCGCGAGCAGCGGCGGTTCGAGGGCGCCGTGGAACGGCTCGCGGCCGCCCACCGCGACCGGGTCGAACTGCGGCTCACCGGCCCGCTGCCCTGCTACAGCTTCACGGAAGGCCGGGCCTGACATGGGCGTACTGAGCCAGGTCGTCCTCTTCCCGCTGGCGCCGGTGCGCGGGGTGGTGTGGATCGCGGAGCGCGTGCGGGACATGGCGGAGGAGGAGATGTGCCATCCGTCGGTGCTGCGCGCCCGGCTCGCCGCACTGAACGAGGCCCTGGAGTCGGGGGCGATCGGCCCGGAGGAGTTCGACCGGGAGGAGGACCGGCTGCTGGATCTGCTGGAGCGCTCGGGCGGCGGGGGAGGAAGGGCGAGGGTGCGGACGCCATGACGGAACGCGACCTGGCCTACCCCCCGTCCGTGACCACCGAGCGGCACCCCTCCGACCTCGCCGAGATCCTGGAGCGGGTCCTGGACAAGGGCATCGTCATCGCCGGGGACATCAAGATCGACCTGCTGGACATCGAACTGCTCACCATCCGGCTGCGGTTGTTCATCTCTTCCGTGGATACCGCCCGCAAGGCCGGAATCGACTGGTGGGAAACCGACCCGGCGCTCTCGTCGCGCGCCGCGAAGGACGCCCTCGCCCAGGAGAACGCGGAACTGCGGAGGCGGCTCCACGCCCTGGAGTCACGGATCGGCTCGGAGGAGCTGAGCACGGTCGGCGCGGCGGAGGAGGAGAGGAGCCCATGACTGAGGCCCCCGCCCTCACCTACGCCTTCGCGGTCTGCCGAGGCGGCGGCCTCACCGCCCCCGCGGAACCGTTGGCGGAACTCCCCGGGCTCGGCACCGGCGCGCCCGTCCGCACGCTCGCGGCGGGCCCGCTCACCGCCGTGGTCCAGGACGTGCCCGCGGCCGGGTACGACGAGGCGGCGCTGCGGCGGCGGCTGTCCGACGGCGCCGAGCTGGAGCGCTGCGCCCGCGCCCACCACGCGGTGATCACGGCGGCGTCGGCCCTGGCCCCGACCGTTCCGCTGCCCCTGGCCACGGTCTATCTCGACGACGGCCGTGTCCGCGAGGCCCTGGGCGAGCGGGAGACGTCCTTCCTGACCGCCCTGGACCGGATCGCGGGCCGGGTCGAATGGGGCGTCAAGGTCTACGCCCCCGCGGGACCACCGCCCGCCCCGGAAACGGTCCCGGAAACCGCCCACGAAGCCGCCCCGACGGACGGCCCCGGCAACGGCCGCGCCTATCTGGACCGCGTCCGCGCCCGGCAGCGGAGCCGCGAACAGCACCACACCCTGGCGCTGCGGGCCGCCGAGCGGGTGGACGCCGCCGTCCGGAGCCTCGCCGTGGCCGCGCGACGGCTGCGCCCGCACGGCGTCGAGGTGACCGGGAAGCACCGTACCCATGTGCTGAACGCGGCCTACCTCCTCGACCTGGGCCGCGAGCGCGAACTGCGCGCCGCGCTCGCGTCGTTGCGCCGCGACGAGACGTACGTCCAGATCGAGCTCTCCGGGCCGTGGGCGCCCTACTCCTTCGCCGACGGGGGAATCGCCGACGGAGGGATGTCCCCATGACCAGGGCCGCCTGGGACGCCGCCCCGGCGAAAGCGGCATGGCAAGCCGCCCCCGCCGACATCGCCCGCAAAGAGGCCCCCGCGTGGGGAACCACCCCCGCCGAGGCCCTCGGACCGCTCGGCGTCCCCCTCGTGGACCTCCTCGACCGGGTGCTCGCCACCGGCATCGTCGTCACCGGCGACCTGGTCATCGCGATCGCCGAGGTCCCCCTCGTCCGCCTCTCCCTGCACGCCCTCCTCTCCTCGGTCAACGAACGGGTGCAGGCCCCGTGGACCGACAGCGGCCCGCTATGAGCCCGCCCCCCACCCACCTCGACATCGACCGCGACTCGGTCGGCCGCGACCTGGTGGCCCTCGTGCTGACGGTCGTCGAACTCCTCCGCCAGCTGATGGAGCGCCAGGCCGTCCGCCGCATCGACGCGGGAGGTCTCACCGACGGTCAGATCGAGCGCATCGGCACCACGCTGATGCTGCTCGACCAGCGCATGGCGGAGCTGTGCGACCAGCACGGACTGACGCCGGAGGACCTCAACCTGGACCTCGGCCCGCTGGGCACCCTGCTCCCCCGCGACTGAGGCAGGGGGCAGGTCAGCCGCCGAGGGCTTCCGCCATGCGGTCGAGGTCGGCGAGGAGGGCGGCCAGGCGCCGTTGCGGGAAGGCCTCGACCATCGTCCGTTCGATGGCGTAGACGGCGGACCGGGCCGCGTCGAGCCGTTCGCGGCCGCGCTCGGTGAGGTGGGCCGGGAGGGCGCGGCCGTGGTCGGCGGTGGCGGGCCGGGAGATCAGGTCCGCGTCCTGGAGGCCGCGCAGGACGACGTTCATGGATTGCCGGGTGACGAACGTGCCGCGGGCGAGTTCGGCGTTGGACAGGCCGGGCCGCTGGTCGAGGAGTTCCAGGCAGGCGTACTGCGGCACCGTCAGGCCGTGTTCACGCAGCGCCTTGTCCATGGCGCCGCGCAGCGCCGCGGCGGCGCGCTTGAGGCGGTATCCCACATGTTCGGTGACGTCGTGAGCGGGGTGCGGCGGGGCCACGGGAGTCCGGTCTTCCATGTCAGGATTTTGACATGGGGAGAGGGTGTGCGTACAGTCCTGGGATGTCAAAGTCCTGACATCAACAACTGGGGAGGACCCATGACCGCGACCCTTGACGGCCCCGACTTCATCGCCCTGCAGGTACGCGATGTCGAGGCGGCGGCCGCCTTCTGCGAAAAGCACCTCGGACTGCGGCGGGCACCGGCCTCGCCTCCCGGTGCCGTGGTGTTCACCACCCAGCCGATCCCGTTCGCCGTCCGCGAGCCGCTGCCGGGCGTGGAGCTCGACGACGTCGCACGGCCCGGTCTCGGCGTGGCCCTGTGGTTCCGCACCACGGACGCCCAGGCGCTGCACGACCAGCTCGCCGACGCCGGGGTGCCGATCGTCAGCCCGCCCCAGGACAGCCCCTTCGGCCGCACGTTCACCTTCATCGGCCCCGAGGGCTACGCCCTCACGGCGCACGGAGGCTGACCCGTGACCGCCGTCTCCCTCACCCCGTCCGGTCCCTTCTCGCTCGCGGCGAGCGTGCGCTTCCTGGGGGGCTTCACCCCGGCGGACTACGAGGACACGGCGGACGGGGTGCTCCGCTTGGCCTTCCCCGCCGACGACGGCCGCTCCACGGTGGCCGTCGCGGTGCGGCAGGAGGAGACGGCGGAGGGAGGAGCGGGCAGGGTCCGGGCCGAGTTCACCGCGTATCCCGACACCCCGACAGACCCCGTGTCCGCCGGGACCGGCCCCGGGGCCGCCCGAGCCCAGCTCGCCCGCATCCTCTCGCTCGACGTCGACGGAAGCGGTTTCCCCGACCTCGCCGCCGCCGACCCCGTGGTGGCCGGGCTCATGGCGGACTTTCCGGGCCTTCGGCCGGTGTGCTTCCACTCGCCCTACGAAGCCGCCGCGTGGGCGGTCATCGGCCATCGCATCCGCATGAACCAGGCCGCCGCCATCAAGGCCCGCCTCGCCGAGCGGCTCGGACGGCGCGTCCAGGTCGCGGGCCGGACCCTGCATGCCTTCCCCACCCCGCCCATCCTGCGCGGGATCAACCGGGTCCCCGGCCTGACCGAGGTGAAGATCGAGCGGCTGCACGCGCTGGCCGAGGCCGCCGACGCCGGTGAACTCGACGCCGCACGGCTGCGCGCGATGCCGGTGGACGACGCCCTCGCGGCGCTGCGCACCCTCCCCGGCATCGGCCCGTTCTCCGCCGAGCTCATCCTCATCCGTGGCGCCGGGCACCCCGACGTCTTCCCACGCCACGAACCACGACTGCGCGCGGCCGTCGCCACCGCGTACGACCTCGGCGAGACCGCCTCCGGCGACATCCGCCGACTGGCCGGGATCGCCGACCGCTGGAAGCCCTACCGCAGCTGGATCGCGCTCCTGCTGCGCGCCCGCGCCGAGCGCATCGGCCGCCACGCGTCGTAGCCGCGCGGAAGAGCCGGTCCGCCCCCGTCGCGGACCGGCTCATCACCGGCTCCCGGCCGGGTGCGGTCAGCCGTTCTCGACGACCATCAACGCGTTGCCGTCCACATCCCGGAAGCTGAACATCGGCGGCACCGGGGCGCCCCAGCGCTGGACCTCCGGGTCGGTGTCGACGCCGCGCGAGCGCAGCGCCGCATGATCGGCGTCGATGTCCTCGGAGGTGAGGATGATGCCGGTCTCGTAGCCCGGCCCCTGGCCACCCTCGCGCGGCAGGACGAGCGCGATCCCGGTCGGGGCGCCCGCCGGGGCCACCTCGATCCAGCGGTGGCCGTCGCCGAAGGGGATGTCAGCACGCTTCTCGAAGCCGAGCGTGCCCACGTAGAAATCCAGCGCCCGGTCCTGATCGGCGACGGTGACGGCTACCCGGCCCACCTCGGTGAAACGGGTGCCTTTCGCGGTCTCGGTCATGGTGATCTCCCTTGGGGTGTCGCGTTCACCTCCTGAGACCCCGGGGCACCCGGAAACTCATCGGTCCCCCCTCGTCGCACAGGTTTAGGCTGATGGGGAGGGGTGGTGCACGAAGGGAGCCGGCTTGTGAGTGGGCCCAGTGAACTCCCCCGCCTGCTGACAGCGGCGGAGAAGGCGGCACCGGTGGAGTCCGTCGATGTGGTCGCCGAGGACCTGCGGCGGCGCTTCAACGCCACGCAGGTCTCTTTCCTCATCCTGGATCTGACCGGGAAGGCGATAGCACGCCTGTCCATCGCCTCCACCGAGGGAGCCGGACGGGCCGCGGAGCGGATCGAACTGTTCGGCAGCGTCTACGAACGGGTGATACGCACCCAGCGCCTGTACCAGGAGGCGACCGGCCAGGGACAGCGAGTGATCGCCCCGGTCACCAACCGTGGGGACGCGATCGGCCTGCTCGAGGTGCTACTGCCGGCCGAGCCCGGCGAAGACATCCTCGACGCGGTCGGCGAAGCCGCCCACGTCCTGGCCTATATCGTGATCGCCAACCAACGCTTCACCGATCTCTACACCTGGGGCAAACGCTCCAGACCCCCCACCCTGCCGGCGGAGATCCAATACCAGCTGCTGCCGTCGTCGCTGTCGTGTGAGGCCGCCCAGTTCGCCCTGTGCGGGAGTCTGGAACCCTCGGAAACGATCAGCGGGGACACCTTCGACTACACCCTGGACCGGGACACCCTGCACCTGTCGGTGACCGACCCCATGGGCCACGACATCAACTCCGCGCTGACGGCCACCGTCCTCATGGGCGCCCTGCGCGGCGCCCGCCGCGCCGGAGCCGACCTGATCGACCAGGCCCGGCGGGCCCACCGGGCCTTGGCCGACAATGGCCGCGGCCACGCCACCGGGCAGCTGCTGCGCGTCTACCTCCACACCGGGCGGACAGAACTCGTCAATGCCGGCCACCCGTTGCCGCTGCGCATACGCGAGGGAACCGTGGCGGAAATCCCCTGCGAGGCGGACCCGCCCTTCGGAGTGCCCGCGCCCGCGGCCCACTCCTACCACGTTCAGGACATCGATCTACGCCCCGGCGATCGTTTGATCATGCTCACCGACGGCATGCTCGAACGCGACGCTCAGAAGGTGGATCTGGCCGCCCTGCTGAAGAGCACCCGGCACCTGCACCCGCGGGAGACCGTGCTGATGCTGACCACCGCGGTCCTGGACGCCGCGGACGGCAAGCTGGAAGACGACGCCACCGTGTTGTGCCTGGACTGGCACGGCCCCCAGGAGACCCACCGGCAGGTCAGCTCCGGCGCGGACGCCCGCCAGGCCTCCCCCGCCCGCGGGAAGCAGTAGCGGGCGGGGAGCAGGCGGCGCCGGACACGGTGATCACCGCCGTGCGGATCAGCGGTTGACGAAGGTGAGGCTCTTCTCGTCGTAGCGGGTGCCGGCGACCTGGTCGGCCGGGGCGGCGGCGTCGATCGCGGCCAGCTCTTCGGGAGACAGCTCCAGGGTGGCGGCGGTCAGGTTCTCCTCCAGGTACTTCTGGCGCCGGGTGCCCGGGATGGGAACCACGTCGTCGCCGCGGTGCTGCACCCAGGCGAGGGCGAGCCGGCCGGCGGTGACGCCCTTCGCGGCGGCCAGCTCGTTCAGCTTCTCCACGATGGCCAGGTTCTTCTCGAGGTTGCCGTCCGCGAACCGGGGCTGGGTGCGGCGTACGTCGCTCTCCGGCAGGCCGTCGGTCGAGGTGTAGCGGCCGGTGAGGAAGCCACGGCCGAGCGGGGAGAAGGGGACGAGGCCGATGCCGAGCTCGCGGCAGACCGGGACGATCTCGTGCTCCAGGTCCCGGGTCCACAGCGACCATTCGCTCTGCAGGGCCGCGATGGGGTGCACCGCGTGGGCCCGGCGGACGGTCTCCGCGCTCGCCTCGGACAGGCCGAGGTGGCGCACCTTGCCCGCCTGGACCAGCTCGGCCATCGCGCCGACGGTCTCCTCGATGGGGACCTCGGGGTCGACCCGGTGCTGGTAGTAGAGGTCGATGTGATCGACGCCGAGCCGCCGCAGCGAGGCGTCGCACGCCTGACGGACGTACGCGGCGTCGCCCCGGATCGCGGTCGGCTCCCCCAGCCGGTTGGCGAAGCCGAACTTGGTGGCCAGGACCGCCTGGTCCCGGCGTCCGGCCAGGGCCCGGCCGATCAGTTCCTCGTTGTGCCCGGCCCCGTAGAAGTCGGAGGTGTCCAGCAGCGTGACGCCGAGGTCGAGGGCGCGGTGGAGGGTGGCGATCGACTGGGCGTCGTCCGAGGCGCCGTAGCCGTGGCTCATCCCCATGCAGCCCAGGCCCTGGGCCGCGACGGTCAGCGCGCCCAGGCGACGGGTGGGCAGTTCGGACATCGGGTACCTCCCTGGTGGTCGTGACGATCACGCTAGGAGTTGGAGCGCACTCGAAGTCAAACGCCAGGCGGCCCAGCCTTGATGACGGCTTCATCCCCCCGTTGATTCGGCTACGCACGGCCGGGCCATCGTGGCCTACTCGACAGCCAACCGTGCCAGCGCTGCCCGGAGCCGTCGTTCATGGGTCCAGTTCTCACTCAGGGACTACCTGACCTGGGATGACGTCTCGGCGGGCCGTGCCTACAGGTCGGTGTCCCCTACCCCCGTCATCACCCGATCGGCCCAATCGGCTGTGCTGCTGTTTGCCCACTGTGCGAGCGTGACCAGGGGCTGCTGCGTGGGAGCCGGCCAGTGAGGCAGCCGGATCGCGCACTCAGCGGAAAGCACCCGCTGCTCCGGGACGTCGGCGGCCCGGCCAAGCCCCGCACATTCCAGGGCGCTGAAGGAGGATCATGAACCGTCGTGTCGTCCACACCCGCGGCGGATCACCCGCCGAGGTCCTGACCGTCATCGAGGAACCGGACCCGGCGACGCCCGAGCACGGCCAGGTCCTTATCCGCGCCTCGGTCTTCACGGTGCACCCCGGTGATCTCCAGACCATCGAGGCATACCCAGGGAATGCCGCACAGCCGGTCCCAGCCGGGACGGAGGTCACCGGCGTGGTGGAGGCGATCGGCCCGGGAACGCGCGTGGCGCCGGGGGTCGAGGTCGGCGGCCGGGTAACGGTCTTCCCCCAACCGGGGGCGTGGGCGCAGTGGATCGTGGCGGACGCCGATTTGGTCGCCGCCGTACCGGACGAGTTGTCGGACGAGGTCGCCGCGCAGATGCTGGCGAACCCGCTCACCGCGGTGATGCTACGCCGGGAGGCGCAGGAGCACCTGGCCTTCGGATACGACGGTTGCCTGGTGCAGACCGCTGCGGGCTCATCGGTCGGGCGGCTGGTGACGGGTGTCTCACAGTTCCACAACTTCCCCCTCGTCAACGTCGTCCGCAGCGAGCGCGGTGCCGCCGAGCTGCGCAAGCGGTTCCCGGACGTGCCTGTCGTGTCGACAGAGCATCCGGGCTGGGCCGACGAGGTCCGCACGGCAGCGGGCGGCCGTCCGGTGAGTGTGGCGTTGGACCCCATCGGCGGGAAGCTGGCGGAGAGCCTTCTGGACCTGCTGTCACCGGGCGGGAAGCTGGTCAGTTACGGACTGATCGCCAAGGAGCCGATCTCGGTGCACGCATCGACGCTGCTGAGCAAGTCGCTGACCATGCGCGGCAAGAACGTCGGCCTGTGGCCGGCCGAAGCCTCCGCCGAGAGGCGGCAATCCGACGTCGCCACCGCGAAGCAGATCGCACTGGCCCTCAGGGACCAGTTCGACGTGGCCGCTACGTACGGCCTCGCCGAGCTGGCCAATGCCGTGGAACACGCGGTGCGGCCCGGCAAGGTCGGCCTCGTCCTCGTCCGTCCCTGGTAGCTGCTGCTACTACCGGGGAACGGCCCGGAACACACCGCCGGCCCGGTGCGCTCCCCCGTCGCACACCGGGCCGGTCGGCCGGCCTTCTGCCCCTCCCCCCATGGAGGGGCAGCGGGCCTCATTTCCCCCGTTGGCTTCGGCTACTCCGTGGCGATCGCGTTCAGCACATTCATCCGGGCCGCCCGGAAGGCCGGGACCAGGGCCGCGATCAGGCCCACCACGGCCGAACCGATGAAGACCGTGATGATCGTCGGCCACGGGATCTCCAGGGTCTTCAGACCCTCGAGGGCCAGCAGCTTCTGGGCCGTGGTGCCCCAGCCCATGCCGAGCCCGAGGCCCAGCAGGGCGCCGAAGAGGGCGATGACCACGGACTCCAGGCGGATCATGCGGCGCATCTGGCGGCGGGAGACGCCGATGGCGCGCATCAGGCCGATCTCGCGGGTCCGCTCGACGACCGAGAGGGCCAGGGTGTTCACCACACCGAGGACGGCGACGATGATCGCGAGCGCCAGCAGGCCGTAGACCAGGTTGAGCAGCTGACCGACCTGGTCCTTGACCTCCTTCTTGTAGTCGGTCTGGTCGCGCACCTGCACCGACGGGTAGTGGTGCAGCTGGGACTTGAGGGAGGCGTATGCCTGCTTCTCCTGGCCGTCCCTGGCCTGCGCCAGCATCATGACGTCCGCCGGGATCAGCTTGGCGGGGACGTAACGCTCGACGGTGGCGATGTTGAGGTACATCGCGCCCTTGTCGAGGCTGACGTCGTCCGAGGTGATCGCGGCGACGGTCAGCTTGGCGGTGCGGCCCTCCTTGAAGGCGACGGTGAGGGTGTCGCCCTTCTTCACCTTGTGGTCCTTGGCGAAGCCCTCCGGCACCGACATGGCGTCCTTGCCGTACGCGGCGGACAGGTCGCCCTCGACGACCGGGGTGCGCAGGTCCTCGGCGTACGTCGGGCTGGCGGCCGAGAGGTCCTTGGTGACCGTCTTGCCGTCGGGCAGGGTGAGCTTGGTGCCCTCGATGTCCTTGGCCTCGCTGATGTGCTTCAGGCCCTTGGCCTGGCGCACCGCGTCCGCGATGCCCTTGGTGATCGGCTGACCGGTGTCGGACTGGACGATGAAGTCCGCGCCCACCGACTTGTCCAGCTCGTCGGTGGCCGAGGCCACCATCGAGGAGCCCACCACCGACAGACAGGCGACCAGCGCCAGGCCGATCATCAGGGCCGCGCCGGTGGCGCCGGTGCGCCGCGGGTTGCGCAGCGCGTTGCGCTCGGCCAGCCGGCCGACCGGGCCGAAGATCCGCAGCACGACGGTGGCCAGTACGCGGACCACCAGACCGGCCAGCAGCGGGCCGATGACGATGAAGCCGATGAGCGTCAGCACCACGCCGAGGCCCAGGAACATCGAGCCGTCGACCGCCTTGTCCGCGTTCCCCGCGACCACCAGGGAGGCCGCGCCGCCCGCGGTGAGCAGGGTGCCGATCGCGCCGCGGATCCATCCGGCCTTGCTGTCCGCCGGGGTGCCCGCGTCGCGCAGGGCCGCCATCGGGGAGATCTTCCCGGCCCGGCGGGCGGGGATGTACGCCGCGATGACGGTGACGACGACGCCGATGCCGACGCCCACGATGGGCGTGGTGGCCTTCACCGTCAGCTGGTCGGTGCTCAGGTGGAGCCCCGCGCTGCCCATGATCTTCATCAGGCCGACCGCGAGGCCGACGCCGCCGAGGACACCGAGGATCGAGCCGACGACGCCGAGCAGCAACGCCTCGATCAGCACCGACCGGTTGATCTGCTTCCGGCTGGAGCCGATGGCCCGCATCAGGCCGATCTCACGGGTGCGCTGGGCGACCAGCATCGAGAAGGTGTTGACGATCAGGAAGATGCCGACCAGGACGGCGATCCCGGCGAAGCCGAGCATCGCGTACTTCATCACGTCCAGGAACGAGCCGATGTCGTCCTCGGCCTCCTTGCTGGACTCGGCCTTCGTCTGCACCTTGACCCCGGTGCCGAGGTCGGCGACGACGTTCTTCTTCAGCTGGTCGTGGCTGACGCCCGCCTGGGCGGTGAGCGAGTAGCTGGAGTAGACCCCGGGAGCGCCGAGCAGCTTGCGCTGCGCGGTGTCGGTGTCCATGTAGATCAGCGTGGCGCCGGGGTTGGTCACCTGGAACGTGGCAATGCCGACGATCTTCGCGCGGAACTCGCCCGGGATGGCGATGATCCGCACCTCGTCGCCGAGGGTCAGCTTCTTGTTCTTGGCGGTGTCGGCGTCGACCATCACCTCGGTCGGGCCGCGCGGCGCGTGGCCGGAGGTGATCTCGACCGAGCGCTTCTCGGTCGGGTCCCAGTTGGTGCCGACGGTCGGGGCGCCGGTGTCCGAGCCGATGCTGTTGTCGTTGCGGTCGGCGGCGGTGACCGACTGGCTGGTGGCGTCGCCGAGCACCGACTTGACGCCGTCCACCTGCTTCAGCCGCGCCAGCTCCGAACCGGGCAGGGTACGGATCCGGCCCTGCCGGGTGTCCTTGTCGCTGACGCCCTTGGGGCTGACCGTGACATCGGAGGCGGTGCTCGCGAAGAGCTTGTCGAACGTGGCGTTGGTGGTGTCGGTGAAGACGAGCGTGCCGCAGACGAAGGCCACCGAGAGCAGCACGGCGATCGCGGACAGCGCCATCCGCCCCTTGTGGGCGACGAAGTTGCGCAGTGAGGTCTTGAGGACGGTCATGACACCCGTCCTCGCGCGTCGAAGTGCTTCATGCGCTCAAGGACCAGATCGGCCGTCGGGTTGTGCATCTCGTCGACGATCCGGCCGTCGGCCAGGTACAGCACCCGGTTGGCGTAGGAGGCGGCGACCGGGTCATGGGTGACCATCACGATGGTCTGGCCCAGCTCGTCCACCGACCGCTTGAGGAAGCCCAGCACCTCGGCACCGGCCCGCGAGTCCAGGTTTCCGGTCGGCTCGTCACCGAAGATGATCTCGGGGCGGGCGGCGAGGGCGCGGGCCACGGCGACGCGCTGCTGCTGACCGCCGGAGAGCTGGTTCGGGCGGTGCTTGAGCCGGCCGGCCAGACCCACGGTCTCCACCACCCGGTCCATCCAGGCCCGGTCGGGCTTGCGGCCCGCGATGTCCATCGGCAGCGTGATGTTCTCGATCGCGCTGAGCGTCGGCAATAGGTTGAACGCCTGGAAGATGAAGCCGATCCGGTCCCGGCGCAGCCTGGTGAGCTTCTTGTCCTTCAGCTTGGTGATCTCGGTCTCGTCGATGAAGATCTGCCCGGAGCTGACGGTGTCCAGACCGGCCAGGCAGTGCATCAGGGTCGACTTGCCGGAGCCGGACGGGCCCATGATCGCGGTGTACTGCCCCCGCGCGATGTCCACGTCCACATGGTCCAGCGCGACCACCCGGGTCTCCCCGGAGCCGTATGCCTTGACCACCTGACGTGCGCGGGCGGCGACGGCCGTATGTCCTCCGCTGCCCCCGGTCCTGGGAATCGATACAGCCGTTGTCACGGTCTTTCTCCTTCGGTGTCCGATCGGTGATCTCTGTTCCCCGATCGCCGCATCAAGACTGCCGCGATCCGGGAACCTCCGCGATGGGGAATGACTCCCTCTTAGCGGTAGGGCTAGCCCCACCCCTTAAGTCGCGCAGCCCGTAGCAACCTTATGAAGTGGGGGCGACAGGCTCCTCATCCGCCCGGACGAACCGGGAGTAGGAGTACAGGGTGGGCATCCCCTAGGGGAGTGAGCCCTGGGTCTGACCCCGGGCTCGGGGTCGATGCTGCACCCTCCCGCCACGTCAGGCTCAAACCGGGCCGTCTGGACAGCCCGGATGCGTTCTTCCGCCAGCCTGCCCCGGCATGGAATCGTGGGTCGTACAAGAATCGTGCGTACGCGAGTCCGTCGTACGAACAACAGGGACACGTGCCGGCGCGGACCGGCGAAGGGAGCGCGCCACCGTGGGCGG
>NZ_JAAAYH010000264.1:0-12881 GCF_018035285.1 Streptomyces sp. MK37H
CCGCTTTTGCGGCGGATGCGGTGCGGATCTGTCCACGTTTCCGCCGGTGTCGCCGTTGTCCGGCTCCGCGTCCGGCTCCGATGGCGCTCCCCGCACGGAGCCGGAGAGCGGCCTGCCGTCGTTCGACCGGTACCGGGCCCACCGCAGGCTGGGCGGCAGCCGGGGGTACAGCGTCTATCTGGCTCGTGCGGCACACGATCCCAGGGGGCAGGTGGTGATCCGCACCGCCGAGGGGGCGAAGCGGGAGCTGCGGACCGAGGCGGAGGCGCTGCGGCGGATGTCCGGGCACTACGCCCCACGGCTCTTCGCTGACGCCTCCTCCCTCAACCCCCCGTGGATCACGCAGGAGTTCATCCACCTGCCGGACGGCTCACCGGCCCCACCGCTGTCCACGCTCCTGGGCCGGAGGCCCGACGGCTCACCCCGGCTGGACGCCGTGCACGCCGCCACCATCGGCCTCCGCATCGCCGAGGCGGTGAACATGTGCTCGCTCAAGGGCGTCGTCCTCGGGACCCTTACGGCGGACACCGTGCTCGTCGTCGGCCGTACGGTGAAACTCATCGGCTGGACCGACGCGAGCGTCAACGACCGCCGTCCGAAAGCCCCGACCGGCGCGGACAACGTCTACGCCCTGGGCGAGATCCTCCGCGCCCTGAGCGACGCGCAGCCGACCGCTCAGCTCTCCCAGACAGACGCCGTATGGCGCGAACCCCAGCTGATCTCGATCATCTCCGCCTGTCTGGACGACCGGCCGGGCAGGCGACCGTCCGCGGGCCGGGTGGCGGATGTCCTCGTCCAGTGCCTGCCCCCCGCGCTGACCTCGGCCCATACGTCGTACGAGGTCGAGACCTCGGCCCCCACCCCACCGCCGGACGAGACACCGGACGCCGGGCCCGCCGCCCCCACGACGGCTCCCGAGCAGCCGCAGCCGCCTCGCTCCACCCGCTCCCGCCTGGCCGCGCTCGTGGGGCTCGGCGGGCGGTCGGCCAGGGCGGAGCAGCGACAGCGCAAGCTGGACCTCATCCGTACGCCGCTGCCGTCCTGCCACCGCATCGCGGTGATCAGCCGCCCCGTGAGTGCTGGGCGCACCGTCACGACCCTCGCCCTGGGCGCGGTCCTCGCGGGCGAGCGCCAGGACGAGGTCATCGCGGTGGACGCGATGCCCGGCGGTGACACCCTCAGCCGCCGGGCCGGAGGCCGGTCCGAGGGGACCATCCGCGATCTGGCCCGCGCCGGCCTGCCCAGCGACGACGCGGACTCCATCCGGCGCTTCACCTCGCGACTGCCCTCCGGGCTCGAGGTCCTCCTCGGGGACACCACCCCGATGAGTCTCGTGGGCCGGGCGGCCCCGATCGACAACATGGAGTACCGCCGCGTCATGGCCCTTCTGGCGCCGCACTACCCGATCGTCCTCAGCGACTCGGACACCGGCGCACTCCATGGCAGCATGCGGGGGATCCTCGATCTCGCCGACCAACTGATCGTCGTCACCACTCCCGCGGTGGAGCACATGAGGAGCGCGCACACGGCCCTGGACCGGATGGCCGAGGACGGTCACGCGAATCTGGTGCGACGCGCCATCACCGTGGTCAACATGTCGCACGACGTGCCCTGGACCGATCACTACGAGGGCCTCACGGCGACGTTCCGGGACCGCTGCCGCGGCGTGGTCGTGGTGCCGTACGACGAGCATCTGGCTTCCCGGGGCGAGATCGACCTCCGGCGGCTCGCGTCCAGAACCCTCGACGCCTATATCGACCTCGCCGCCCTGGTCGCGGAGGGGTTCCCCGGGGCCGGGACATAGCGCCCGCCGCGAGGGCCTATCCTCTACGCCATGTCCGCCGATTTGATCCGCATCGTCTCCCGTTCCTCCCCCATGGCCCTCGCCCAGGTCGAACGGGTCCGTACCGAGCTGGCCGCGCTGCGGCCGGGGATCCGTACGGAGGTCGTACCGGTCACCACCTCCGGCGACCGGTGGATGGGCGATCTGTCGAAGCTGGGCGGGAAGGGCGCGTTCACCAAGGAGGTGGACGCCGCGCTGCTGGCGGGTGAGGCGGATCTCGCGGTGCACTGCATCAAGGACGTGCCCGCCGACCGTCCGCTGCCCGCGGGCACGGTCTTCGCCGCGTACCTCAAGCGGGACGACATCCGCGACGCCGTGATCCACCCCGGCGGGCTGACCCTCGACGAGATGCCCGCGGGGACCCGGATCGGCACCTTCTCGGTCCGCCGCGTCGCCCAGCTGGCCATCACCCACCCGCAGCTGGAGTGCGTGCCGATGCGCGGCAACGCCAACCGCCGGCTGGAGAAACTGGACGCGGGCGAGTGCGACGCGCTGCTGCTGGCCGTCTCGGGTCTGGAGCGGATCGGCCGTACGGACCGGATCAGCGAGATCCTGCCGGTGGACGCCATGTGCCCGCCGATCGGGGCCGGGGTGCTGGGGCTCCAGTGCCGGGAGGACGACACCGAGACGATCGAGGCCGTGGCCGGACTCGGCGACGCCGACGTCTGGAAGGAAATCACCGCGGAGCGCATGCTGCTGCATGTGCTCCAGGGCCACTGCAACTCCCCCATCGCGGGCTACGCCAGGGCCGAGCGCGACGGCCGCCTCTCGCTGCGCGCCCGGGTCTTCAGCCCCGACGGCAAGACGGTCCTGGACGCCCACGAATGGGCGGGCCCCCTGGACCCGGCCACCCTGGGCACGTCGGTCGCGGTGGCACTCCTCCGGCAGGGCGCCCGCGAGGTCATCGACGCCATCCCGCACTGAGGCGCTATCCCGCACGAGGCGCCATCCCGCACTGAGGCGGCATCCCGCACTGAGGCCGCCGCTGCGCCCTCCTGGGCCCTACCGCGCCCGCAGCCTCCGCCACACCGCTCGTGCCGCGTGGTGGCCCGACATGCCGTGGACGCCGGGGCCCGGTGGGGTGGCGGAGGAGCAGAGGTAGACCGCCGGGTGGGCGGTGGCGTAGGGGACGCGGGCGAGTTTGGGCCGTATGACGGCCTGGAGGCCCTCGAAGGCGCCGCAGGCGATGTCGCCGTCGATGTAGTTGGCGTTGCGGGCGGCGAGTTCGGGTGGGCCGGCCACCGCGCGGGCCAGGACCAGATCGCGGAAGCCGGGGGCGAAGCGCTCGATTTGACGCTCGATCACCTCCGTGGCGTCGCCCTTCCAGCCGCTGGGCACATGGCCGTAGGCCCAGAAGGTGTGCTTGCCCTCCGGGGCCCGGGAGGGGTCCAGGAGGCTGGGCTGGGCGGTGATCAGGAACGGGACGGACGGGTCGCGGCCCTCGACGGCGGCCCGTAGCGCCGCGCCGATCTCGCCGGAGGTGGGGCCGACATGGACGGTGCCCGCGCGGCGGGCGTCGGGCGCGGTCCAGGGGACCGGGCCGGACAGCGCGTAGTCGATTTTGAAGGCGCTGGCCCCGTAGCGGTAGCGGCGGTAGGCGTTGCCGAGACCGGCGATACGGGCCAGGGCGCGCGGCGAGGTGTCGAAGATGTAGGCGCGGGCGGGCGGCAACTCGTCGAGCCGCTTGACCTCGGTGGAGACGTGGATCGTCCCGCCGTGTGCGCGCAGGTACGCCCCCAGCGCGTCCACGATCGACTGGGAGCCGCCGCGCGGGATCGGCCAGCCGACCTCATGGGCCGCGACGGCGAACATCAGGGCGGGGCCGCCGGAGACCGGTGCGCTGGTGGGCGCGATGGCGTGGCCGGCCAGCCCGGCGAACAGGGCACGCGCCTTCTCGTCGCGGAAGCGGAGCCGGCCCGCGAGCAGCGAGACCGGCTGGAGCGCGTGCAGCCCGAAGCGGGCCCAGGTGATCGGGTCTCGGGGCACCCCGTCCCAGTGGGCGCGCAGCAGATCGGGGGCGAGGGTGGCCCAGCGGCCGAGGTAGGGGGCCAGCAGCCGGCGGTAGCTGCCGGCGTCGCGGGGGCCGAGCGACATGGCGGTCTCGCCGACCGAGCGGGCCAGCACCGCGGCCGTGCCGTCCGGGAAGGGGTGGGCCAGCGGCAGCTCGGGGTGGAGCCACTCCAGGCCGTACCGGGCCAGCGGCATCCGGTCGAAGGCCGGGGAGCCGATGGCGAGGGGGTGCACGGCGGAACAGGGGTCGTGCCGGAAGCCGGGGAGGCTCAGCTCTTCGGTGCGTGAGCCCCCGCCGATGGTGTCCGCGGCCTCGAAGATCTCCACCGCGCAGCCGCGGCGGGCGAGTTCGACGGCCGCGGTCAGCCCGTTCGGCCCGGCACCCACTACGACCGCGTCGAGCATGGACGGCACGTCGGCTCCCCCTCGTCCTCGAGGTATCAGTGGAACGATCAGCCGGCGGCGGCCAGCAGGCCCAGGATATGCCGAACGGCCGCCTCGTCCCTGGCCGCCGTGAAAGGAAGGGCGTTGCCCCCGCTGATCCGGAACGGCTTGCCCTCGAGCGTGCTGTGCGCGCCGCCCGCCTCGTCGACCAGCAGCAGCCCTGCGGCGTGGTCCCAGGCGTTCTCCCAGGTGAAGGCGACGGCGTCGAGCAGCCCCCGGGCCACGTTCAGATACTCGAGACCGGCCGAACCGCAGGGTCGCACCTCGGCCCCCGGCGCCCGCAGGCCCGACAGGGTGCGCTTCTCCGCCTCGGTGGTGAAGTCGAAGTGGGAGATGGCGACGTGGAGGGCCGTGCCGGGCTCCGGGGAGCCGCTGCGGATCGGCTCGCCGTTCAGCAGCGCGCCCCCGCCACGGCGGGCGGTGGCCATCAGGTCGAGCACCGGGGCGTAGGTCCAGGACGCGAGGAGCTCTTCCCGGTGGGCGAGGGTGACCAGCGTCGAGAAGCCGGGGTCGCCGTGGACGAACTGCCGGGTGCCGTCGACCGGGTCGACGATCCATACGGGCGCGTCGCCACCGAGGGCGGTGAGCACGGCCGGATCGGCGTGCACCGCCTCCTCGCCCACCACCACGGAGCCGGGCAGCAGCTTGGTGAGGGCGTCGGTCAGATGCTCCTCGGCCTGCCGGTCGGCGGTGGTGACCAGGTCGTGCGGGCCCTGCTTCTCGACGATCTCATGGGCGGCGAGCTGCCGGAAGCGCGGCATGACCTCTTCGGCGACCGCCGCGCGGACCGCCTTCTCCACCGCGCCGAGATCACCGGCGAGAAATTCATCGATCATGCGTTCATCGAATCATGTCTCCGCGACAGCGGGTGGCACGGCGACTGCGGGAAGGTGTCATCGAGGTGAAGGGAGAGACCGCCCCGAAAGGCGCGGATCCCCCTTTGACCGGCATCACGGCTCACCCCGTCGATATGCGGGAACGGGCGCGGGGTCACGGCACGCGTTCGGCGGGCTGGTCGGGGGCCGGCTCGGGGCTGGGCTCCGCCGGGCGGTGGGCTCGGGCGCCGGTGGTGAGCAGGCCCAGCGTCACGATGGCGAGACCGCACCCGGCCATGATCGCCCAGCCCAGATGGCTGGCCCCGGGGAACCCGGAGCTGAACGGGCCGTGCACCCGGGCGGTGGAGACCGAGCCGAGGACGGCGACGCCGAGGGCCGCCCCCACCTGACGGCCGGTGGAGGTGACCGCGGCGGCCACCCCCGCCTGGGAGCGCGGCATCCCGGAGACGGCCGAGTAGGTGAGCGGGGCGTCGAGCATGCCGAAGCCGATGCCGAACGCCACGTAAGCGATGACGAGATACCAGATCGGGGTGTCCGCCCGCACCTGGGTCAGCAGCAGTCCGCACGCCGCCGTACCGGCCCCGGCGATCACCATCGGGATACGCGGGCCGCGGGCGCCGACGATACGGCCCGCGAGCGGTGAGGAGACCAGGGTCATGGCCGCCATCGGCAGCGTGAGCAGCCCGGTGTGCAGCGGGGAGAAGTCCTTGACGTCCTGGAGGTACAGGGCGTTGAGGAAGAGGAACCCGGCGAGCGCGGCGAAGCCGCACACCGCCGAGGCGATGGCGCCGCTGAAGGAGGGGCTGCGGAAGAAGCGGACGTCCAGCAGCGGTTCGACGCGGCGGAGTTCATAGCGGACGAGAGAGACGGCGGCGGCCACGGCGACGGTGAAGCAGCCGACGATCAGCGCCGAGTCCCAGCCCTTGACCGGGCCCTCGATGATGCCGAACGTGAGCGTCGCCAGCGCCACGATCACCAGCAGCTGCCCCACCGGATCGAGCCTGCGCGGCCGCGGGGCCTTGGACTCGGGGACGAACAGCGCGGTGAGGGCCAGGGCGAGAGCGGCCACCGGGAGGTTGACCCAGAAAACGGCCTGCCAGCCGGTGGAGTCCACCAGCGCACCGCCGACGACGGGCCCCAGCGCGATGCTCACGCCCGCGACCGCGCCCCACATCCCGATCGCCCTGGCCCGCTCCTTCAGGTCGGTGAAGGTGTTGGCGATGATCGAGACCGCGACCGGGTTGAGCATGGCGCCGCCCATGGCCTGCACCATCCGGAAGGCGATCAGCGAACCGGTGTCGGAGGCCAGCCCGCACAGCAGCGACCCCAGGCTGAACAGCAGCAGCCCGGACTGGAACGTTCTGCGCCTGCCGAACCGGTCGGCCATGGAGCCGGAGAGCATCAGCAGGCTGGCGAGCACCACGGTGTAGGCGTCCACCGTCCACTGGAGCCCCGAGGGCGTGGCGTCCAGATCCTCCTGGATGGACGGCAGGGCGAGGTTCACGATGGTGGTGTCGAGGCCCACCATGAACAGGCTGATGCAGCAGATCCCCAGGATCAGCCACTTGTGGCGGTGGTGCGGCGGCGGGCGGTCGCCCTCGCTGTCCGCGTGGGCCGGGGTGGCTGGGCTCGTGGCGCCGGCCATGGTTCGCCTCCCGATCGGGGCGGGTCGTGCCCCCGGCGCACGGGCCGTCGCGACCTCCGCATCGCACGGCGCGCCCGCCGGGGGTGTCCTCGCCTGGTTCCGGACTATGCCTTGCGGCCGGTGATCACGACGGTGTCCGCGCCGAGCGGAACCCGTCCGGCGGGCTCGATGCCCACCGCGCGGAACCACTCCTCGTACTCGGCGCCCGTGTAGACCATGCCCTCGCCGGAGGCGATGGTGTGGAAGTACGCGGACAGCAGCGCCGCCCGCTCGGGTCCGGTGCCGTCGTCGTCCTGGCGCGGGGTGACCACGTAGATCGCGCCGCCGGGAGGGAGGGCGCGGGCGGCCTTGGCGAGGAGCTCCTGGACTCGCTCGGGGGACCAGATCTCCAGGAAGTGGGCGAAGAGCACGCCGTCGCAGCCGGTCGGGAACTCGTCGTGGAAGGCGTCGAGACTCACGGCCCGTACCCGGTCGGCCAGCCCCAGCTTCTCGATCTTCTCGTTGGCGGCCGCCGCGATGGAGGGCAGATCACCGATGGTGATGCGCAGATCCGGTCGGCGGGCGGCGAAGTTGGAGGCGTTGATGGCCGTTCCGCCGCCGATGTCCAGGAGGTGGGTGCACTCGGAGAGGTCGAGCTTCTCTCCCAGTTCGGCGCCCACGAGCCTGCTCACCGAGGACATCATGGTGTGGAATGTGGCTTCCAGTTCGGGATTTTCGGCGAGCCGCCCGTAGAGGGTGGGCGCCGTTCCCGGAATCTCCCGCCGCAGACCGACGTTGGTGTCTTCCTTGAGGGATTCACAGAACCAGGCCATCGCCCGGTAGATACCGTCTTGTTCCCAGGGAATGTTGGAGGCGGGCGCCTCGTCGAAGTTGGCGGTCAGCGGCTTCGAGAGAGGGGTGGTGTGGTAGCCGTCGCCCTTCTTGTCCAAAAGCCCGAATACCGTACAGCCGAGAAGGAGGATGCGGGTGGGCTGCTCCTTGAGGCCCAGCCGGGTGGCTATCTCACCCACGGCCAGGCCGGGCTCCTTCTCCACCAGCGCGAAGAGCCCTAACTGGAATGCGGCGCTCAGGAACTGAAACCGATAGTGGGCCTTGTAGAGCCCCCGGAGCTCCACATCTATCGGTACCTCGGTTTGTGTCATGCCCAACCCTTCTGTGGCAACGAGTCGTTCGGCCGACCGCACATCAGAGCACAAAAACCGAGGTGATTGTAACCATGTTCGAAGGCTTTCGGGGATCCGCTTTTTGTTCTCGGCGGCCGCCCGCCGATAGTCGACGAGCGGCCGCGGAAACGGAATTAACCCCTCCTTATAAAAAGGGGCCATGCCTTGCCGGTGTGCGACTGAGCCGGTGGGCCGGTCAGCCCGTCAGCCGGTCAGCCGGTGAGCGCGGGGATGATGTGCTCGCCGTACGCGTCGAGCGTGCGCTCCTTCGCGTCATGCATCGCATAGACCGCGAACTGGTCGACCCCCAGTTCGCGCAGCCGCTCCAGCTTCTCGATATGCGCCTCGGCCGGGCCCAGCAGACAGAACCGGTCCACGATCTCGTCGGGCACGAACTCCGTGTCCGGGTTGCCGGCCCGGCCGTGGTGGGCGTAGTCGTACCCCTGCCGCTCCTTGATGTACGCGGTCAGGGACTCGGGCACGGCGCCGGAGTGGTCGCCGTAGCGGCCGACCAGGTCGGCCACGTGGTTGCCGACCATGCCACCGAACCAGCGGCACTGCTCACGGGCGTGGTCCAGGTCGTCCCCGACATACGCGGGGGCGGCGACGCAGATGGTGACCGCGTCCGGATCGCGCCCGGCCTCGGCGGCGGCGGAGCGCACCGCCTTGACCATCCACTCCGTCAGGAACGGGTCGGCGAGCTGGAGGATGAACCCGTCGGCCTTCCGCCCGGCCAGCGCGAGCGCCTTGGGGCCGTAAGCCGCCATCCACACCGGCAGTCTGCTGTCCTCGATCCAGGGGATGCGCATCGGGCTGCCGTCCACGACGGTCTCCCGGCCCTCCGCCAGATCGCGGATGGCGTCGATGGCGTCCCCGAGGCGGGCGAGGGTGTTGGGCTTGCGCCCCGCCACGCGCAGCGCGGAGTCGCCACGGCCGATCCCGCAGACCGTGCGGTTGCCGTACATCTCGTTGAGCGTGGCGAACGTGGAGGCGGTCACCTCCCAGGTGCGGGTGGACGGATTGGTGACCATGGGGCCGACGATCAGCCGCTCGGTCCGGGCCAGGATCTGGCTGTAGATGACGAACGGCTCCTGCCACAGCACCGCGGAGTCGAACGTCCAGCCGTAGCCGAAGCCATTGCGCTCGGCGCGGCGCATCAGCTCGACGACGGCCGAGGCGGGTGGATCAGTCTGCAGCACGAGTCCGAAGTCCATGCTCGCTCCCTGGGTCAGGTCAGGTACTGACAGGTGTCACGGACGAGGAACTGCCCGTGCCCGGCACGTCCGGTGTACTCCCGCTGGTCGATGACGGGGACACCGCGCGAGAGCACGGTCTCGACCTGCCCGGTGATCTGCTTGCCCTCGTACGCCGAGTAGTCGACGTTCATGTGGTGGGTCCGGGCGGACAGGGTCTGCTGGGCCTCCGGATCGTAGACGACGATGTCGGCGTCGGCCCCGGGCGCGATGGTGCCCTTGCGCGGGTAGAGGCCGAACATCCTGGCCGGGGTGGCGCAGGCGATCTCGATCCAGCGGCGGCGGGAGATATGGCCGTCCACCACCGCCTGGTGGAGCAGGTCCATCCGGTGCTCCACGCCCGGCATTCCGTTCGGGATCTTGGAGAAGTCGCCGCGGCCCAGCTCCTTCTGCCCGGTGAAGCAGAACGGGCAGTGGTCGGTGGAGACCACCTGGAGGTCGTTGGTCCGCAGCCCCCGCCACAGCGCGGCCTGGTGCGAGGCGGGCCGGAGCGGGGTGGAGCAGACGTACTTGGCGCCCTCGAAGTCCGGTTCGGCGAGGTTGTCCGTGGACAGGAACAGATACTGCGGGCAGGTCTCGCCGAAGACCGGGAGCCCCAGGTCACGGGCGTGGGTCAGCTCCGCGACGGCCTCCTCGGCCGACACGTGGACCACGTACAGCGGGGCGCCGGCCACCCGGGCGAGCTGGATGGCGCGATGGGTCGCCTCCGACTCCAGCAGCGCCTTGCGGACCTCACCGTGGTAGCGGGGGTCGGTCCTGCCCTCGGCCAGGGCCTGCTCCACCAGGACGTCGATGGCGATGCCGTTCTCGGCGTGCATCATGATCAGCCCGCCGTTGCCGGAGGCGTGCTGCATGGCCCGCAGGATCTGCCCGTCGTCGCTGTAGAAGACCCCCGGATAGGCCATGAACAGCTTGAAGCTGCTCACGCCCTCCCCCACCAGGAGATCCATCTCCTTGAGCGTGCTCTCGTTCACATCGGAGAGGATCATGTGGAAGCCGTAGTCGATGGCGCAGTTGCCACGCGCCTTGAGGTGCCAGGCGTCCAGCCCCTCGCGCAGGGCGTGGCCCACGGTCTGGACGGCGAAGTCCACGATGGTGGTGGTCCCGCCCCAGGCCGCCGCCCGGGTGCCGGTCTCGAAGGTGTCGGAGGCGAAGGTGCCGCCGAACGGCATCTCCATATGGGTGTGCCCGTCGACCCCGCCCGGGATGACGTACTTGCCGGTGGCGTCGATCGTACGGTCGGCGGTCCAGCCCTGGGCCCACTCGCTGCCGGGCGCGGCGAGGGCGGCGACCTTGCCGTCCTCGATCAGCACATCGGCCGGGGTCTCCTCGGCGGCGGTGACGACCAGCCCGCCACGGATCACGGTACGGGACATCAGCTCGCGCTCCTTCCGGACCGGGTGGCCCCCAGGGCGGTCTTGAGGGCGGCCTCGAGGATCTCCGCGCCCTCCTCGGCCTCGGCGACGGTGAGGCTGAGCGGCGGCGCGATCCGCAGCACGCTGCTGTTGTGCCCGCCGCCCTTGCCGATGAGCAGCCCGCCCTCCCGGGCGGCCTCCAGCACGGCGGACGCGCCCTCGGGCGACGGGCCGCCGGTGCCCGGATCCACCAGCTCGATGCCGGTCATCAGCCCCCGGCCGCGGACCTCGCGCACGCCGTCCAGACCGGCGCAGGCGGCGCGCAGCCGCTCGATCAGCAGCCCGCCGACCCGGCGGGCGTTGCCCTGGAGATCGTGTTCGACCAGGTGGTTGAGGTTGGCCAGACCGGCAGCCATGGTGATGGGGCTGCCGCCGAAGGTGGAGATGGAGTTGGCGTCCAGGCAGTTCATGACCTCGGCACGGGCGACGACACCGCCGATCGACATGCCGTTGCCGATGCCCTTGGCGAAGGTGAGGATGTCGGGCGGCCCGGAGCCGTCGTGCGCCTGCCAGCCCCAGAAGTGGTCGCCGGTGCGGCCCCAGCCGGTCTGCACCTCATCGGTGATCCACAGGATGCCGTGCCGGTCGAGCACCTCGCGGAAGGCGGCGAACAGCCCGTCGGGCGGGGAGGTGAAGCCGCCGACGCCCTGGATCGGCTCGGCGATCAGCGCGGCGACATTGCCGTGCGCCTGGCCGAGGACGTCCTCGAGGTCGGCCACGCACGCCTTGATGAACTCGCCGTCGGACAGCCCGGCGAACGGGCCCCGGGTGCGCACCGCGCCGTGCACGTACAGCGTCTGCAGCGGGGACAGGCTGGTCGGCGACCAGCCGCGGTTGCCGGTGATGCCGACGGCCGAGAAGGAGCGGCCGTGGTAGCTGTTGCGCATCGCCAGGATCTGGTTGGAGCGGCGGTAGGTCGTGGCGAGCAGCAGGGCCGTGTCATTGGCCTCGGTGCCCGAGGTGGTGAAGAAGACCCGCGCGTCCGGGATGCCGGACAGCGCGGCGACCCGCTCGGCCAGGTCGACCATGGGCCGGTCGAGGTAGAGCGTGGAGGTGTGCAGGATCCGGCCCGCCTGCTCGCTGATCGCCTTGGTGACCTCGGGGAGGGCGTGGGCGGTCATCGTGGTGAGGATGCCGCCGAAGAAGTCGAGGTAGCGGTTGCCCTCGGCGTCCCAGACATGGCGTCCCTCGCCGTGGGTGATCTCGATGGGGCGCTGGTAGTAGACGGCGAGCCAGTCGGGGAGTACGGCCTGGTGGCGGGCGTGGAGGGCGGCGTGGGGGCCGCTTTTGACGTCATCGCTGCTCACGGCTGCACCAGCCCCTCGTAGGCGTCGGGCCGCCGGTCGCGGTAGAACGCCCACTGCTGGCGCACCTCGTCGATCAGGCCGAAGTCGAGGTCGCGGACGATCAGCTCCTCCTTCTTGTCACTGGCCACATCGCCGACGAACTGGCCGCGCGGATCGACGAAGTAGCTGGTGCCGTAGAAGTCGTTGTCGCCGTACTCCTCGGTGCCGACGCGGTTGATCGCGGCGATGAAGTACTCGTTGGCGACGGCCGCGGCGGGCTGCTCCAGCTGCCAGAGGTAGGCCGACAGGCCACGGGAGGTGGCCGAGGGGTTGTAGACCAGCTGCGCCCCCGCCAGGCCCAGCTCACGCCAGCCCTCGGGGAAGTGGCGGTCGTAGCAGATGTACACCCCGACCTTGCCCACGGCGGTGTCGAACACCGGCCAGCCCAGGTTCCCCGGCTTGAAGTAGTACTTCTCCCAGAACCCCTTGACCTGCGGGATGTGGTGCTTGCGGTACTTGCCGAGGTAGCTGCCGTCCGCGTCGATCACGGCGGCGGTGTTGTAGTAGAAGCCGGACTGCTCGAGTTCGAAGACGGGGACGACGATCACCATCCCGGTCTCCCGGGCCAGCTCCCGCATCCGCCGCACGGTCGGCCCGTCCGGCACCGCCTCCGCCCACCGGTAGTGTTCCGCCTCCTGCACCTGGCAGAAGTACGGCGCGTTGAACACCTCCTGGAAGCCGATCACCTTGGCGCCCTGAGCGGCCGCCTGACGGGCGTATTCCTCATGCTTCGCGATCATCGATTCGGTATCGCCGGTCCAGTTGGCCTGGACGAGGGCGGCACGTACGAGGTTGGCCATGATCAGCTCCTCAACCTGTGTCTACGCACGTAGAATCCGGGCTGTGAAGAACGTAAGAGCGCACTGACCACTCTGGCAATACCGCCGCTGTTACTCAACGAAGACGATCACGTTTCGCGTTTTATC
>NZ_JAAAYH010000265.1:0-12870 GCF_018035285.1 Streptomyces sp. MK37H
TCGCAGTTCAGGATGTTGGCCTTGTGGCCGGAGCTGTTCATCCAGCCCTCCATGACGCTCTTGGGCGAGTCATAGCCGTAGGCCACGTTCTCGCCGTAGGCGCTCCAGGAGTAGCCCGCGCGCT
Source organism: Streptomyces sp. MK37H (assembly GCF_018035285.1). NCBI lineage: Bacteria > Bacillati > Actinomycetota > Actinomycetes > Kitasatosporales > Streptomycetaceae > Streptomyces > Streptomyces sp. MK37H. The sequence continues at coordinate 125 of NZ_JAAAYH010000265.1, forward strand.
CGATCCGGTCGCCCGGGGAGGATCCGTCGGAGCCGGTGTGCGACATGTTGCTGTGCGCCGCCATGTCCTCGCTGTGGTCCTGGGCGGCCTTGGTCAGCTTCTCGTTCACGGTCAGCGGCTCACAACCGGCCTTGCTGCGCTCGCTGTTGACGAGATCCACCACTTCCTGCTGGTCGCTGGTGGCCGCGGAGGTGGCGGAGGGGGAGCCGGCGGGTGCGGCGGACTGCGACGCCATCGCGGCCGAGGGAACGCCCACGGCGGCCACGGCGAGCGTGGCGATGGCTATCTTGCGGCGGTGCGTCGTGCTGCTGCGGTGCTTGCTCATGCGGGACCTCACACTCGGTTGAGGCCCGTCATTCTTGGAGCCGTCCGCCACACGGGCAACACACGTGTTCGTACGACACGAGTTCGTAGCGAGGGCGGAACTTGCGCTCAGCGGCGAGTCATGCTGAGCGGGTTCCGGGGAAGGCCACGGTGGCCCGACGCGCCATCAGGAATCGCGGCAACCAGGCGAGTGGGCGGCGGACCCGAAGTGCCGGGGCCGGGGCGATGGGGAATCCGCCATATCCGACAGGGCAGACAAAAACCACTATGCCGCCTAGTCGATATGCACCGCTACGCCCCCTTTACTCCGGCGCTCGGTGTGAGAGATGTCATGACATGGCGGTGGGCGGTCACCGGCGGTAGATGGTGATCGAGTGGCCGACCTCGTCGATCGGCCGGCTGCCGTCGATCAGCGCCGCCAGCCGTCCGGTGGCCTGGGCGATCGAGGAGTCCGAGACCACCAGCAGCCCGCGCACCTCGTCCGGGGCGGCCCGGCGCGGGTCGGAGGCGTGGATGCCGTAGGCGGAAGGCACACCGCTGCCCTTGTAGACGAGCCAGATCCGCTCGCCCCGGTAGCGCTCCCGGAGGCGGTCGGCCAGCCGCCCCAGGTCCTGCCCCCAGTCCACGTTCGAGTCGTGCAGCCGCAGATGGGTTCGGGACGGGCCGCCGAACGCCTCGTTGGAGTACGGCAGGTAATACGGATACGTCCGCAGTGAGCTGACCGCGGCGAACAGCACCAGCGCCAGCGTGGCCCCGTACACCCATCGCCGCCGTACGGCCATCAGCCCGGCCGCCGCCACCGCCAGGGACATCGGCAGGAAGATGGCGTACCGGACACCGAGGTTGCGGGCTCCGTCCAGGGCGGCGAGCAGCAGCACGGCCGCGGGGACGAGCACATACGGCGTGGCGGGCCGCAGCCGGGGCACCGCCGGCATCGTGACCGCCCCGGCCGACCAGAGCGCGAGCATGCCCAGCGGCGTCTTCACCAGCAGCGCGACGGGCAGGTAGTACCACAGCGACCCGACATACCGGCGGCCGAGCAGAAAGCCACGCCAGGTGTCCTGCTCGAAGCCGAACTGGATGCGCATCCCGTCGCGGTACGCCTCCGGGAGCGGCAGCCAGTGGACGGCGAGCCCGCGCAAGCCCTGGACGGCGGGCACAGGCCCGGTCGGCGTCCAGCGCAGCCGGGGGTCGACCAGGAGGTAGGTGGCCCACACCACGGCCACCGCGATCAGCGCCATGGCCACCGCCGCCGCCACGCCGATGCCGAGCGACCGTACCTGGTCGCGCGGTGTGCGGTGGTGCGTACGGCGGGCGTACCAGACCGAGAGCACGGCCAGGAGCAGCAGCACCGGGACCGCGGCCAGCATGCTCATCTTCGTGGCGAGGGCGGCGCCGAGCGCCACCCCCGCGAGTGGAAGGTGCCATCGCGGTCGCCGCCGCGCCCGCCACAGCAGCCAGACCGACGTCAGCAGGAAACCGGCCGCCGGTACGTCGAGCGTGGCGAGCGAGCCGTGCGCGATGATGTCCGGCGAGAAGGCGTACAGGGCGAGCGCCACCGCTCCGCCCACCGGGCCGGTCAGTTCGCGGGCGAACGCGAACACCACCAGCCCGAACAGCAGCGTCAGCGCGATCATCGGCAGCCGTGCGCACAGCATCAGCCGCCAGGGGTCGTTGCCCGCCTCGTACAGCACATGCCGCCCGAGCGCCGTCTGGTCACCGGTGAAACCGGCGTCGAGGTGCGGCCGGGCGAACGCCACCCCCGTCGCGATGATGAGCTTGCCCAGCGGTGGATGCTCGGGGTTGAAGCGCACCCGGTGATGGTGCAGGGAGTCCACCGCCGCGCCGACATACACGGGCTCGTCGATGGTCGGCGTCTGCTCCACCGCCGTGGTGACCATCGCGACGGCCATCTGGACGAGGAGCGCCACGGCGGCAGCCACCACCAGCCACCGCCGATGCCGCGCCGGCGCCACCGACCACCGGCCCTTCGGCCCACCGACGGTCCTGGTCACGCTGTCGATCACACCGGCCCACCGCATAGCGACAGACGCTAACGCCCTCGTGCCCCCGCATCCGGCATCCGCCCGAAACTTGCGCCAAGTCCGCAAACGGGGTCGGAGGTTGCGGTGGGCATCGCCTAACCGGCCGCGGGCCAGCCGTGTTCGAGGAGGTCGAAGGCGGCCTCGATGGCCTGCCGGGCGTCGGCCCGGCCCCGGGCGAAGCTGACGGTTTCCAGCCCGAAGTGGGCGAGCGCCGCACAGCCGGGGTCGCCCTCGGGGGCGCCGGTGGCCTCGGCGATGGCGGCCGCGAGAGCGGCTTCGTGGCGCATCCACATGCGGCGGCCGTACTCCCGCAGCGCCGGGGTGCTCTCCGTCAGCTCGACGAACCGCGCCATCTCGGGGTCGCCCGCGCCGTCCGAGTGCATCCTCAGCGTGTGCTCGCGCAGAGCCCTGGGGATGGACATCCCCTCGGGCCGGTCGCGCACGACGGCTATGAGGGCGGCTTCCCGGTCGGAGTCCAGGTCGAAGAGCAGGGCCTCCTTACTGGGGAAGTGCTTGAAGACCGTGGTCGTGGAGACGTCGGCGGCCTCCGCGATGTCCCGCACGCTCACCTGGTCGAAGCCGCGGTCGAGAAACAGCCTCAGGGCCGCGTCCGCCAGCGCCTGGCGGGTGGCGGCCTTCTTGCGCTCACGGCGCCCCATCGTCTCGCTCACGGGGACCACCCTACCCGTATGTGGACCGAATAGAAAAGTTGAGTCGTTGCACTTTTTTAGTCGGTGTGCTCTTCTGTTCGGGGCGGGGCCCCGCCCCTTCGGCTCCCGTCTTTCGGAACCCCGCGCCGAGCGCGTTGAGAAGGAAGTGATCAGCCATGTCCGTATCCGATGCACCGCCGTCCGGCAGTCCCGCCCCGCCGGACACCACCCCGAAAAGCGTCCGTCTGGCCCTGCTCGGTGTGCTGCTCGCGATGCTGCTGTCGATGCTCGACTCCACGATCGTCGGCACCGCGATGCCGACGATCGTCGGCGATCTCGGAGGCCTGGAGCACATTTCCTGGGTGGTGACCGCCTACACCCTGGCCACCGCCGCCTCCACCCCCGTCTGGGGCAAGTTCGGCGATCTGTACGGCCGCAAGCACATGTATCTGATCGCCGTCGTCGTCTTCGTGCTCGGGTCGGCGCTGTCCGGCGCGGCCCACACGATGACCCAGCTGATCGTCTTCCGGGCGCTGCAGGGCCTGGGCGCGGGCGGGATCGGCGCCGGTGCCTTCGCCCTCATCGCCTCGTTGGCGCCGCCCCGGGAGCGCGGCCGCTACCAGGGCATGACCGCCTCCATCATGGCCATCGGCACCATCGGCGGCCCGCTGCTCGGCGGCTTCGTCACCGGCCATCTCGGCTGGCGCTGGGCCTTCTTCATCAATCTGCCGCTCGGCGTCCTCACCCTGGTCTGGTGTCAGCTGATGCTGCGGCTGCCCGCCACCCGGGCCAAGGCCCGTATCGACTGGCCGGGCATCACCGTGATGACGACGACCGTGTGCGCCCTCACCCTGGGCGCCACCTGGGCCGGCTCCACCTACGCGTGGACCTCATGGCAGATCCTCGGCCTGTTCGCCCTGGCCGCGGTGGGCGTGGCGGCCTTCGTGGCCCGGCAGCGGCGCGCGGCCGAACCGCTCATGCCGTTGCGCATCTTCACCGGACACCGCAACTTCTCCCTGGCGTCCTCGCTGATCCTGGTGGGCGGGGTGGTGATGTTCGGCTGCTCGCTGTACCTGCCGCTGTATCAGCAGACCGTCCAGGGCGTCTCCGCCTCCCGCTCCGGTCTGCTGCTGCTCCCCCTGATGATCCCCGTGGTGATCATGTCTCAGGTCGGCGGCAAGGTCATGTCCGCCACCGGCCGGTACAAGATCTTCCCCATCGTGGGCACCGTCTGCATGGCCGTCGGACTGTTCCTGCTGGCCACCATGGACACCACGACCTCCCGCGCGGCCACCGGGTGCTTCATGGCACTGGTGGGCACGGGCATGGGCTGCCAGATGCAGATGGTCACCACGATCGCGCAGAACAGTGTGGAGATGCGCGACATGGGGGCCGCCTCCGCGTCGGTCACCCTCTTCCGCACCATCGGTGGCTCGCTGGGCGTGGCGGTCTTCGGCTCGCTCTTCACCGGCGCCGTGCGGGGCCACGCGCCCGCCGGGGCGGAGACGGGCGAGGCCCGGCCCGATCCGGCGGCGCTGGCCCGGCTGCCGGAGTCCGTCAGGGACGGCTATCTCCACGCGGTGGCCACCGGCACCCAGCGGATCTTCCTGACCGCGGCCGTCGTCTGCACCGTGGCCTTCATCGCCGCCCTGTGCGTGCAGGAGGTCCCGCTGCGGGGCAGGCCGGGCCCGGCGGCCCAGCCGCAGAAGGCCGAGGAGGCCGAGGAGGCCGCCACCCCGGCCGCCCCGTAGCGCCGATGGCCGCGACCCCGGCCGCCCCGTAGCGCCGATGGGCCCCGCCTTGTTAGAGCGTCTGACGCCGCACCAGCTCGTGCAGCTTGCCGCCCGCGATGGCCATCAGTTCGGCCGGGGCGCCCTGCTCCACGATCCGGCCGTCCTCCATGACCAGTACGCGGTCGGCGTCCATGACGGTCGACAGCCGGTGGGCGATCACCAGCCGGCTGGCGTTGAGCCGGCGGGTGCTGTCGATGACGATGCGCTGGGTCTCGTTGTCCAGCGCGCTGGTGGCCTCGTCGAAGAAGAGGATGCGCGGACGGCGGATGAGGGCCTGGGCGATCATCAGCCGCTGCCGCTGGCCGCCGGAGATGGCGCCGCTGCCGGAGATCATGGTCTGGAGCCCCATGGGCATCTGCCGGATGTCCTCGGCCAGACCCGCCAGTTCGGCGGCCTCCATGGCCTCCTCGGGGGTGTACGGCTCGGCGCCGCGGATGCAGTCGAGGATCGTGCCGCCCAGGGGCTGGGCGTTCTGGAGGACCACCCCGCACTGGCGGCGTACCGCCGCCTGGTCGAGGGCGGCGAGGTCCTGGCCGTCGTAGAGCACACTGCCGGACACCGGCCGTTCGAAGCCGATGAGCAACCGCAGCAGGGTCGACTTGCCGCAGCCGCTCGGGCCGACGACGGCCACGAACTCGCCCGGCCGGATCTCCAGCGAGACATCGTCGAGCACCAGCGGCCCGTCGTCGCCGTAGCGGAAGGTGAGGTTTCGGGCCCGGAGGTCGCCGGAGAGCTGCCCCGGCTGGGCGCTGCCGCCACGCACCTCGGGCGGCTCGTCCAGGATCGGCTTGACCTGCTCGAACATGGGCAGGACGGCGACCACCGAGACCAGGGAGTTGGTGAGCTGCGTGAGGGAGGTGAGCAGCATGGTCACCGAGGTGTTGAAGGTCAGGAAGGCGCCCGCCGACATGCTCCCCCGCGCCGGACCGGCCAGCAGCATGAACACGGCGAGGGAGACCAGCGGAAGGTAGACGGAGTCCAGCACCTGGGTGAGGTTCTTGATGCGCCCGGTGCGCTGGTGCAGATCGCGGGAGTGGGCGAAGCCACGGGCCCAGGCCGCGTAGGCGAAGTTCTCGGCCGCGGCGACCCGCAGCTTCGGCAGGCCGCGCAGGGTCTGGAACGCCTGGTTGTTGAGCTTGTTCTCGCTCTCCACCAGCCGTCGCTGCCAGCGCACCTGCCACAGCCCCATGCCGAGGAAGACTCCGGAGACCACCAGCAGTACGGCGATCACCGCGAGCGCCAGGGAGGCGCTGTAGTACAGCAGCAGGGCGAGGTTCATCACGCCCACGGTGCCGGCCTGGAGGACCGTCGGGGCGATCCCGGACATCACCCGGCGCATGGTGCTGATGCCCAGTGCCGCGCTGGCCAGCTCTCCGGTGGAGCGCTGGGCGAAGAAGGTGGTGGGCAGCCGCAGCAGCCGGTCCCACACCGCGGGCTGGAGGGTGGACTCCAGCCGCCCCTCGAGGCGCAGCAGGGTCAGGTTCTGCAGCAGCATGAAGGCGGCCGCCACGACGCCGGCGACGATCAGAGCCAGGGAGATCTGGACGATGGGGCTCTTCTCGGCGCGGGGCACGAAGCCGCCCAGCACCTGGCCGGTGGCGAGCGGCACCAGCGCGCCGAGCGCCACCGTCACCAGCCCGCCGATCAGGAGGTTGCGGACGTCCCCGGCGGCGCCGCGCACGCTGAAGCGCATCAGCCGCCACACCGTCATCGGCCGGTCGGGCAGCGGACGGTAGAACATCACGCCCCGCGGCTCGAACTCCTCCGCGTTGCCGCCGCCCACGCGGATCCGCAGGCCGGAGGCGGGGTTGACCGCCTCGTACCGGCCGCGCCGCCACAGCAGCGCCACCGGGGCCCCGGACTTGGCGCGGTAGCCCACCAGCGGCCCGGCGTCCTCCCGCCACCACTGGCCCTCCAGCCGGACGGCGCGGGTGCGGATCCGGGCGTGGGCGGCGATGCGCTCCACCGGGTCCGTACGGTCGTCGGTGGCGCGGCCCCGCTGCGGGTCGGGCAGGGTGATCCCGGCGGCCTCCGCCACGGCGCGGCACACCGCGTGCACGGCGTCGTCGGTGCTCTCCTCCGACGGCCGCCCGTCCCGCCGGGGCCCTCCGATGGAGGCGATCAGCGCCTGGTCGGCGCGGGTGCGCACGGCCTCGCCGGCCCGGATACCGGCCGCCGTACGGTCGGCGTGGGCCCGCTCCATGGTCTCGATCCAGCGGTCCACCGCGGTGCCGAGGCGGTACTGCTGGTTGACCATCCGCTGCCACAGCGCACCGTCGATCAGCAGGTCACCGGCGGCCTGGGCGCTGTACTCGGCGCCGTAGCGCACACTGCCGGGCGGCACCGGAAGCCAGAGCAGGTCCTCGTCGGCCGCCTCCGCCTCGGGCGCGGCCCCGCCGTCCAGCGGGGCCTGGAAGAGGACGCCGAGGCTGCGGCTCACCCCGAGCGCCACGGCGTGCTCCAGCGGGTTGGGCGGGGTGTCCTGGAATCCGCCGCCGTACGTGGCGTACGGATCGCCGGACTGGCCCGTGCCGTACGCGTCGTAGACCTCCGGGCGGTACAGCTCGCGCAGCGGGATGCGGCGCACCAGGCAGTCCTGTGAGGGCCTCCCCAGCAGGGTGTGGCGCGGCCCCTCGACCGGGCCGGGGAGCGCCGCGCCCGTCTCCAGGCGGCCGAGGAAGTGCCACTGCCCCTCCTCGGCGGCGTCCACCGCGAACAGGTCCAGGGCGCCGGCGACGACGAGCCAGAGCACCTGCGGGCCCTCCAGCGGGAGGCTGCGCAGCCCGGCGCAGTCGACGGGCGTGCCGAGGGCGCCCAGCGCCTGGACCACCGCGTCGCCGCCGTCCGCGGCCACCGCCGCGGCCGGGTGAACGGACGCCATGTCAGTGCTCCTTCATCAGCTCGGCGTACGGGCCTCCGGCGGCGGCGAGGTCCTCGTGCCGGCCGCGCTCGACTACCGTGCCGCGGTTCAGGACGAGGATCTCGTCGCTGTCCCGCACGGTGCTGAGCCGGTGGGCGATCACCACACACGCACAGCCGCGGCGGCGCAGGTTGTCCATGACGAGCTGCTCGGTCCGCGCGTCCAGGGCGCTGGTGACCTCGTCCAGCACCAGCACGCTGGGGCGGCGCACCAGGGCGCGGGCGATCTCCAGCCGCTGCCGCTGGCCGCCGGAGAAGTTGCGGCCGTCCTGCTCCACCCGGCAGTGGATCCCCTCCGGCCGCCGTGCGATCACATCGTCGTAGAGCACGGCGTCCCGCAGGGCCTCCACCACCGCCTCGTCCGGGATCGACGGGTCCCACAGCGCCACGTTGTCCCGCACCGTCCCCTCGAACAGGAAGATCTCCTGGTCGACGAAGGAGACCGAGGCGGCCAGGGCACCTCGGGGGATGTCCTCCAGGCGCTGTCCGTCGATGCGGATGACCCCCTCCCAGGGGGCGTAGAGGCCGGAGACGAGCCGGGAGACGGTGGACTTGCCGCTGCCGGAGGCGCCGACCAGCGCCACCTGACGGCCGGGGCCGACGAACAGCGAGAAGTCGCGCAGCAGCGGCTCGTCCAGCGGGTTGTAGCCGAAGGTGATGTTCTCCAGGGTCACCTGCCCGGTCAGTCGGCGGGTGTCCTCGCGCGGCTCGTCGCGGGTGTAGAGGGAGTCCACCGGGAAGTTCTCCACGTCCTTGAGCCGGGCCACGTCGGCGGAGAAGTCCTGGATGCGCCCGGCCACTCCGTTGAGCCGGGTGATGGGCGCGGTGAAGCGGGTCACCAGCGCCTGGAAGGCCACCAGCAGGCCGATGGAGATATGACCCTCGACGGCCCGCAGCCCGCCGATCCAGAGGATGAGGGCGCTGTTGAGCGTGGCCAGAGTGGGGGCGACCACGGCCAGTACGGAGCTCGGCACGCCGAGGCGCTGCTGCTCCTCCAGGGTGATGGCGTGCTGACCGGCCCAGCGGCGGAAGTAGCCCGCCTCGCCGCCGGTGGCCTTCACCGTCTCGATGAGCTGGAGACCGGTGTACGAGGTGGTGGTCAGCCGCGCGGTGTCGGCCCGCAGCTTCTGGGTCCTGGTGGCCCGCAGCCGCACCACCACCCGTATCGCCACCACGTTGAGCAGCGCCAACCCGACGCCGACGCCGGTGAGTTGGGGGTCGTAGGTCCACAGCAGCACGGCGTAGAGCACCACGACGACCCCGTCGACGGCAGCGGCGGCCAGATCGCGGGCGAGCGTCTCGGCGACGGTGTCGTTGGAGCGCAGCCGCTGGACCAGGTCGGCCGGGCTGCGCTGGGCGAAGAAGGTGACGGGCAGCCGCAGCAGATGGCGCAGGAACCGCGCGCTGCTGAGGGTGGAGGAGATGATGCGCCCGCGCAGCAGGTTCGCCTGCTGGACACCGGTCAGCACCGCGGTGAGGACCACCGCCACGGCCATGGACGCGAACAGCGGCTGAAGCGTCGAGTCCTGGCCGGCGATCAGGAAGGTGTCGATGAAGGTGCGGCTCAGCGCCGGGACCGCGGCCCCCACCGCCACCAGCAGCAGGCTGGCCAGCAGCGACGCGAGCAGGGTTCCGGTGGTGCCGCGCAGGCGCGGGGGCAGGGCACCCAGCACCCCGGGGCGGCGCCCGCCCCGGCGGAAGGACTCCTCGGGTTCGAAGACCAGGACCACACCGGTGAAGCTGGTGTCGAACTCCTCGATGGGGACGAAGCGGCGCCCCTTGTCGGGGTCGTTGATGTGGACGCCGCGCTTGCCGAACCGCCGCCCCATGCCGTCGTAGACGACATAGTGGTTGAACTCCCAGAACAGGATGGCCGGGGCCTGGACCTCCACGAGGGCCTCGGGCTCCATCTGCATGCCCTTGGCGCGCAGGCCGTAGCTCCGGGCGGCCTTGAGCAGATTGCTGGCGCGCGAGCCGTCCCGGGAGACACCGCAGGCGATCCGTAGCTCCTCCAGCGGCACATGGCGCCCGTAGTGTCCGAGCACCATGGCGAGCGACGCCGCACCGCACTCCAGGGCCTCCATCTGGAGCACGGTGGGGGTGCGTACGGTACGGCGCCCGGGCTTCCTCGGCCCGGCTCCGCCACGCGGGGCGCGGCGCCGTCCGCGGGCCGGCTGTGGGCGGCGCGCCCCGCTGCTTCCGGCGGGTGCGGGCCGGGGCGGTCCGGCCTCGTTCGTCGCGGTCACGGGAGCAGCCAATCGATGGGGTGCTGGGCGTCCAGGTGGACGGTGCCGTCGGTCAGGGTCATGGAGCCGAGGGCGAACGGCGGGCCTTCGGGGGACGACCAGCTGTAGCCGGAGCGGGTGCCGCGCTCGCGGTCGAGGCGTACCTGGACGGCGACCGGCGGGCCGTGCTTGGAGAACTCCTCGCCGAGTTGCTCACTGCCGAGGTAGGAGCCGATCTGCTGACTGGACTGGGCGGTCCGGCCGACGGCCCGCACCTCGCCGCGGAGCACACCGTAGGTCTGCGTCGGCGCGGACTGCACACTGAGGTCGACCGAGGCGCCCACCCGCACCGAGGCCGCCCGGTCCGCCGGGACGTACAGGGTCGCGACGAGGGGGTCGCCGGAGTGGCGGACCCGCTCCACGGAGGCCACGTTCGCGCCGGTGTTCAGCACGGAGCCGATCGAGGCGGAGAGGGTGGTGAGCCGGCCGGCGGCGATGGTGCGCACGACGGTGGTGCCACGGGTGGTGCGAACCTTCAGCAGCGGCGCGCCCGCCGGAAGGGTGCTGCCCTCCTGCGCGAGGACGGAGGTCACCTGGCCCGCGATCGGGCTCTGCAGCACATAGCTGCCCTGGCCGTGGGTGAGGATGCCGGTGGCGTCGAGGGTGTTGGACACGGTGCCCGTGACGGCCCATACGGCGGCCCCGGCCATGACCACCACCGTGACCGCCAGCGCCAGCCACCCCTGGGGACGGGCGTAGCGCACCGGCAGGTCGATGTCCTCTGCCGACTGCGCCTTGGAGAGGGCCTGCTGGCGGAACTGCACGAGAGTCTTTCCTCAACCGCGAAGGGAGTGATCGATAAGGGCGGGCGCCGTGGACCGCCGAGTGCCCCGGACCAGGCAGGCCCGGGGCACAGGGAAGGCGGTGTGTCAGACTCAGAGGCTGCCGACGACCCCACCGACGATGCCGGTGGTGTTCAGGCCGGTGAGACCGTCAACCGTGCCGGTAGCGGTGCCGAGGGCGCCGGTCACCGGGCCGGTGACGGTGTCCACGGTGCCGAGGACGTCGCCCACCGGGTTGCCGATCCCGCCGGCCACGTTGTCCAGTTCGGCGTCGGAGATCTCCTGGGTGGCGACCTTGGGCGCGTTGTTCATTCTTGCGTCTCCCTTGGGTGACTGTCTCATTGAGCTTGCAACAGCGCATGGGTGCCGAGGGGAATCGGCTCCCACGGCATGGCCACGGGGTTCCGGCGGGAACCGGGGATCCGTGGATGCCTTAGCGCGGAAAGGGATGTAATCACGGGGCTCGCCACGCTGCGAATCAGCCAGGTCCGGAACCGGGCATTCCGCCACTTTCCGATCACATGACGGGCACAAGTGCGCACCTCATCGGCGCCGTTCCCTCACAGAAAGGTCACCGACCTCACCCGGCGGCGCGCCCCTTGTGCGACGTGACGCGCGTCATGTCGGGCCTGGCCGCCACGGCTGGGGCCGGGGTGGCGCACGGGCCGGGGCGCACACCTTGGATGTGTGTAACAGGTGTGCCGATCACTTGAAGACCGGGCGAACGAAGCGACATGCGGCGCTGCGCGGCACGGGAATGCGACATGTGCGACTTCAAGCCACCCGGCCCTCCTCCGGCACCGCCTCGCCGTCCGGCACCGCCTCGCCGTCCGGCACCGGTCCGGGTGCGGTGCCGTCGCCGAACGGACGCCCGCCCAGTTCCTCGCGGTGATGCGGCGTCAGCCACCCGGAGAGGTCGGGGCCGAGCGGAACGATGCGGCGGGGGTTGATGTTGGTGTGCACCTGGTAGTAGTGGCGCTTGATGTGGTCGAAGTCGACGGTGTCCCCGAAACCCGGCGTCTGGAAGAGATCACGGACATACCCCCACAGCACCGGGTCCTCGCTGAGCTTGTTGCGGTTGCACTTGAAGTGGCCGTGGTACACGGCGTCGAACCGGACCAGCGTGGTGAACAGCCGGATGTCGGCCTCGGTGATGGTGTCGCCGACCAGATAGCGCCGCGTGGCCAGCCGCTCGGACAGCTCGTCGAGGCGGGCGAAGAGACGCCGGTACGCGTCGTCGTAGCTGTGCTGGTGCTCGGCGAAGCCCGCCCGGTACACACCGTTGTTCACATCGCGGTAGATGCCCTCCGCCACGTCGTCGATCTCGTCGCGGTGCTCCTCGGGGTACAGATCCGGGGCGCCCTCGCGATGGAGGGCGGTCCACTCGGTGGCGAGATCCAGGGTGATCCGGTGGTAGTCGTTGGTGACCAGTTGGCCACTGGGAACGTCCACCACCGCGGGCACGCTCACCCCGCCCGGATATCCCGTCTCGCGGGCGTCGTACGCCTCGCTGAGGAACCCGATGCGCAAGACCGGGTCCCGGTCCCCCGGGTCCAGGGTGAAGCGCCAGCTGCGCTCGTCCTGGATGGGGTCGGTGATGGCCAGCGACAGGGCCGGCTCCAGGCCGAGCAGCCGCCGTGAGACCAGCGCGCGGCTCGCCCAGGGGCAGGCCCGGCTGACCACCAGCCGATAGCGACCGGCCTCCACCGGCCAGCCGTCCCGGCCGTCGGCGGTGATCCGGTCGGCGAAGTGCGGCGCGGAGCGGCGGAACTCCTCGCGCTCGCGGGGTGTCTCCTGGTCAGCGGTGTTCAACGGGACCACCTACCACCTTCCGAAGCGGGAACCGTCGTGGACGGTCCGGGTCACGGGTCGGCTGCCGGGGCTCTGGGTTGCCACGGATGACATCTACCCGGTTCCACATCTCGGGAAGGGGTATTCCTCACGGAAC
>NZ_JAAAYH010000266.1:0-12786 GCF_018035285.1 Streptomyces sp. MK37H
GCCGGGTCCGCGGTGGCCGGACGCAGGGGAATGACGCGGGCTCGGTTCGACGCGTGGCTGCTCACCCCCTCAGGGTAGGAGCGTCGCGCCCGACGGGAAGGGGACAACGTTCTGCCCTTGGCGAATCGCTCATGTGTTCGGCGTGGGGCGGATGGCGTGAACCGGGCCGCGCACACCCCGCGCATCCCCGGCGAGGAGCCCCGTTGTCAGTGCCGGGCCCTAGCGTATGGCTGTCCTTATTCACGCTTGCTGGGCTGCTTGCGTAACTCGGACACGGCGGGGGCCGGGCCCAACAGCGCGGGTCCGGCCCCCGGCGGAAAGACGGTTCGACCGCCCGGGGCCACGGGGCCACCGGGCCGGGTCAGGAGGTGATCCGCAGCTCCGGCGGATAGCCGGTCCAGCGCAGTGGCGCGGGGGCTTGCTGGGCTGCTTGCGTAACTCGGACACGGCGGGGGCCGGGCCCAACAGCGCGGGTCCGGCCCCCGGCGGAAAGACGGTTCGACCGCCCGGGGCCACGGGGCCAGGGGGCCGGGTCAGGAGGTGATCCGCAGCTCCGGCGGATAGCCGGTCCAGCGCAGTGGCGCGGGCAGGTGCGCCATGTCGTTGGAGAAGAGCACCGAGGGCGGCCGGCCGGGCGGGGGACAGCGGATGACCGTCAGCGCCGCGTTGCACTGGTTGAGGCCGAGCCAGCGCCACTCCGGGGCGTCGAGCACGGCCCGGACCAGCCAGCCGATGAGGAAGTTGTGCGTGACGACCAGCTCATGGCGGTCCTCGGGCCCGTCCACCGGACCCGTGAAGCGCTCCTCGGCGGCACGGGCCAGCAGCGGGCCGCGGGCGCGCTCTTCGGGGGGAAAGCGATGGACGAATTCGAGCAGGAAGTCGGCGGAATCGGCGGGTAGTTCGTCTCGCCGGGGCGTGTACGGCACATAGTCCCCGGCCGGTTCGCAGACATGGGCCGGTACGCCGTCGAGTTGGTCGCCGATCAGCCGGGCGGTCTCGGCCGCCCGGGGCAGCGGGCCGTGGTGGATCGCCGACAGCGGAACGCCCCGGAGCCGCTCGCCGAGCAGCGTGGCCTGGCGGCGGCCGGTGGGCGTGAGCGCGCCTTCGTCCGGTGTGGCCTCGCCGTGGCGGGTCAGATAGAGATAGCGGGTGGCGTGGGGTGTGTGGGTCGCGTGAGTCGTGTGAGTCGTGTGAGTCGTTTGGGTCGCGGTCATGGTCCCTGTCCGTCGAGAGTCGCTGGAAGGGACGGTCGGTGAGGGGCAGCAGGTTCCGGCGGTGTCCCGCCAGCTCGAGCGCTATCTGAGGGCGCGTCCGGCGGCACCGTAGTACGGCCCGTTACCGCCTGTCCGGGGATCTCCGTTCGCCCCCGGGCGGGAGGGGCTCGTCCGGGGTCAGGCGGAAGACCACGTCGGCCAGCTGGGCGCAGACGCGTTCGATCTGGCGGCGGGTGGCGTTGCGTTCGGTGATGATCGCGGACAGGAGCAGGGCCGTCAGGGCCGTCGAGCCGTTGAACGCCTGCAGGGTGACCATCCGGGCCGGGAGCGAGTGGTCGGAGAACGGGCCGGTGCCCTCCGCCGTCGAGGCGATCGCGAGGACCGTGACGATGAGCGAGCACGGGGCGGCGCCCGCGAGCTGGAAGCGCAGGGCGCCCCAGATCAGGAACGGGAAGACCAGGAAGAGCAGGCTGACCTCCGTCCGCGTGGCCACCAGTGTGACGGCCGCCGTGCCCAGCACCAGGGCCACCGCCTCCAGCAGACGGTACGGGCCGACGCCGCGCGGGAGCCGGGCGCCGCGGAGCACCAGCAGTACGGGGGTGATCACCAGGACGCCCATGGCGTCGCCCGTCCACCACACCGACCAGGCGGTCCAGAAGCCCCCCGCGGCGAGCGCGCCCGACAGCAGAAGCGCGGCGGTGCCCACCGTGGCGCTGATCAGCATGCCCGCCAGGGCGCCGAGGAAGACCAGGGCCAGCGCGTCCCGCAGCCGGTCCACGGCGGGCCGGAAGCCCACGCGCCGCAGCAGCAGATAGGAGCAGACCGGGGCCAGGGTGTTGCCCGCCACGATCGCGAGGACCGCCAGGGGCGACGGGCCGATGGGGGCGTTGACCGCGACGGCGCCGAGGGCGATGCCCGGCCAGGCCATGGGGCCCAGCGTCAGCAGACAGGCCAGGGCGATTCCGGTCGGCGGCCACAGCGGGGTGACCTGACCGCGCACCAGCTCCTGGAGCAGTCCGATCCTGGCGCCCGCGTAGTAGAGGGCGGCGACGGCCACGAGCCGCAGCGCGGTGGCGCGATGGCGCCGGAGGCTGCTGTTCCGCAGGATTCCCATATCGCGCGCCACAGCCGCCATCAGACTACGGGCGCCCTCGGCCGGCGCGGCTGACACGCGGCCCTGGGGCCGGGCTCGCCCGTACGCAGCACAGTCCGGCCCGTACGCCGTACGGGCAGCCTCGCCCGTACGCCGCCACAGCCGCGCCCGTACGGCTCACCTGAGCACAATTTCACAGCTTGACTTAAGGCTCGTATTGACACCGGAATCCCATGGTCATACCGTCCTCAAAGCCGCGGTACAGACCAGCCAACTCGCCCGAAACAAGGGATCGTTGGCACGCGCGGCGGCCGCCCTGTGACCGCACCGGGGCGCTCTTCCCCCACCCTCACCAGGAGAGGCTTCCGTGATGCGAAGACCGGCACGATCCGCGAAACGCCCCAGGCCCCCAAGAGCCCCCAGGCCCCGGAGGACCGCTCTGCTGGCCGTCTTCGCCCTGCTCACCGCCCTCTGCGGCGCCCTGGCGACGGCCCCCGGAGCGAGTGCCAAGGCCGCGGCGCTGCCGACGGGCTGGGCCACCGCCGTCAACAAGGGCAGCGGCAAGTGCGTGGACGCGCGCGGCGCGGCGACGGTGAACGGCACCGCCGTCCAGCAGTACGCGTGCAACAACTCCGCCGCCCAGCTGTGGAAGTTCGAGGCCACGGGCGACGGCTACGTCCGCGTCGACAACCGTAACGACACCGCCCAGGCGTGGGACGTGACGGACGTGTCCACCGCCGACGGCGCCGCCGTCCAGCTGTGGACCTACGGTGGCGGCGACAACCAGCAGTGGCAGGCCGTGGACGAGGGCGGCGGGGCGTATCACTTCGTCAACCGGCACAGCGGCAAATGCCTCGACGTGCCCAGCGCCTCCACCCAGGACGGGACGCAGCTCCAGCAGTACGCATGCAACGGCAGCGCCGCCCAGTCCTTCCAGGTGGCCGAGGTCTCCGGCGACCCGGGCGGCCCCGACCTCGGCCCGAACGTCGCCGTCTTCGATCCGACGATGCCCGCGTCGACCATTCAGAGCCGGCTGAACTCCATCTTCCAGCAGCAGGAGCGGAACCAGTTCGGCTCCAACCGCTATGCGGTGCTCTTCAAGCCGGGCACCTACAGCGCCGACGTCAACGTGGGCTTCTACACGCAGGTGCTGGGCCTGGGGATGTCACCGGACGATGTGACCATCAACGGCGCGGTGCACGCCGAGGCCGACTGGTTCCAGGGGAACGCGACCCAGAACTTCTGGCGCGGCGCGGAGAACCTGTCCGTGACCCCCACCTCGGGCACCGACCGCTGGGCGGTCTCCCAGGCCGCGCCGTACCGCCGGATGCATGTCCGCGGTTCGCTCCAGCTCGATGACGGCGGCTGGTCCAGCGGTGGATTCATGGCCGATACGAAGATCGACGGCCAGGTGCGCTCCGGCTCGCAGCAGCAGTGGCTCTCCCGGAACACCCAGTGGGGAAGCTGGTCCGGGTCCAACTGGAACATGGTGTTCGTCGGGGCCGTCAACGCGCCCTCGGGGAACTTCCCCAATCCGCCCTTCACGGTGGTGAACCAGACCCCGACCGTCCGGGAGAAGCCCTTCCTCTACGTGGACCAGGCGGGCGCCTACAAGGTCTTCGTGCCCGCGATGCGGTCGGATTCCCAGGGCACCACCTGGGCCGGTGGCGCTCCGGCGGGGTCGTCGCTGCCCATCGACCAGTTCTTCATCGCCAAGCCCGGGGTCTCCGCGTCGGCCATCAACGCCGCGCTCGCGCAGGGCAAGCATCTGCTGTTCACCCCGGGGGTCTACCACCTCAGTGAGACGCTGAAGGTGACCCGGCCCGACACGGTCGTCCTCGGCCTCGGGCTCGCCACCCTCGTCCCCGACAACGGCGTGACCGCGATGTCCGTCGCCGACGTCGACGGGGTCAAGGTGGCGGGGTTGCTCTTCGACGCCGGTCCGGTGAACTCCGCGACGCTGATGGAGGTGGGCCCGAGCGGGGCCGGTGCGAAGCACGCGGCGAATCCGACGTCCCTGCACGATGTGTTCTTCCGGGTCGGCGGGGCCGGGGTCGGCAAGGCGTCCAAGAGCCTGGTGGTCAACAGCTCGAACGTGATCGGCGACCATCTGTGGATCTGGCGGGCCGACCACGGTGACGGCGTCGGCTGGAACACCAACACCGCCGCCAACGGCCTGATCGTCAATGGTGACGACGTCACCATGTACGGCCTGTTCGTCGAGCACTATCAGCAGTACCAGACGATCTGGAACGGCAACGGCGGCCGGACCTACTTCTACCAGAACGAAATGCCCTACGACCCGCCCAACCAGGGCGCCTGGATGAACGGGAACACCCAGGGCTACGCCGCCTACAAGGTGGGGCCGAACGTCACCAGCCATGAGGCGTGGGGGCTGGGCAGCTACTGCTACTTCAATGTGAATCCGGGTGTTGTCGCGGCCCGCTCCTTCGAGGTCCCCGACACCCCGGGCGTCCGCTTCCACCACATGGTCACCGTGTCGCTCGGCGGCACCGGCACCATCAGCCATGTCATCAACAACACGGGCGGGCCGTCCAATTCCGGCAACAATGTGGCGAACCTCGTGAACTATCCGTAGCACCCTCCGCCACACGGACGGCCCCGTGCCCGCGATACGGCCCCTTCCCGGGTCGTATCGCGGGCACGCATATGCGCATCGGGCTTGCCCACCCGAAGCGGGAGACGTCACCGTTGTCCCCCACGGGCACGCGCCGCGCGCCCGTATTCGACTGGGACCGGAGGTGCCATGGGACCGATCGTTCCACCCCTCGTTCCACCGTACGAAACTGTCGGCGACGGGCCGCACCATGTGATGGCCGTGCACGGCTGGTTCTCGGACCGGGCCGCGTACGCCGCGATGCTGCCGCACGTCGACCGGCGCGGGTTCACCTATGTGCTGCCCGATCTGCGCGGCTACGGCGAGGCGCGCGACATCCCCGGCGCGTACACCACCGGCGAGGCCGGGGGCGATCTGCTCGCGCTCGCCGATCACCTCGGCTGGGAGCGGTTCTCGCTCATCGGCCACTCGATGGGCGCGGCCGTCGTCCAGCGCGTCCTGGCGGCCGCCCCGGACCGGGTCCGTCGGCTGGTCGGGGTCGCGCCGGTGCCGGCCAGCGGGGTGCCGATGGAGGGCGAGCAGTGGCAGCTGTTCGCGGCCGCCGCCGACCGCCCGGAGAACCGCCGGGAGATCATCGACCTCACCACCGGCGGCCGCCACCCGGACGCCTGGCTGGATCTGATGGTGCGGCACTCACTGGAGCACAGCGACCCCAAGGCGCTGCGCGCATGGCTGGACTCCTGGGCGCTGGAGGACTTCCACGAGGACATAGCCGGTGCCCAGGTGCCGGTCCGGATCGTGGTCGGCGCCCACGACCCGGCGCTCACGGCGGAGGTGATGCGGCAGACCTGGCTGCGCTGGTACGTCAACGCCGAGCTGGTGGAGCTGGAGTACGCCGGGCACTACCCCGCCGATGAGACACCGCAGGAACTCGTACGGGCCGTGGAGGACTTCATCACGGCCGACGCGTAGCCGCCGGTGAGGAGCCGGAGGCGGGCCCGGACGGATCGCCGGAGGGCGAGGGGGAGGCCGGTGTGGAGGGTGAGGCGGAGGCACTGCTGGTGTGCTTCGCCTCGCTCTCCCGGTACCTCTCCTCGCTCTTCCGGTACTTGGGCAGCAGCTCCTTTAAGATCTTGTCGACGTACTCCCGCGTCTCGAGGATCTTCGGGATGCCGCGCGCCCGGAGCACCGCGTTCGGCCCCGCGTTGTACGCCGCGAGCGCGAGCCGGGTCGCCCCGAGCCCGGCCTTGCCGCCCGGGACCACCTTGACCACGTCGTACAGATGGCACATGTAGCGGGCCTGTGAGGGGATGGCGTCGCGGGGCTCCCAGATGTCGGCCTCGCCGTCGCCGTCGCCGTCCTGGCCCCACTCCTTCCAGGTGACCGGGGAGAACTGCGAAATGCCCTGGGCGTGCCCGGAGTCCGCGTCCCGGCGCCAGCCGCTCTCCGCGTCGATCTGGGCGGCCAGCAGCGGCACGCTCAGCGGGGAGCAGGCGCGGACCGCGGCCTCCACGACGGGGCGCCTGGCATCGGGGATCACCGGCAGCTCGGGCTCCGAGGGTGCGGTGAGATGCCGTACGACCAGGACCGCGGCGACGACCAGGGCGAGGCCGGCGAGGAACGCGGCGACCATCCCGGCGGCGCGGGTCAGCATGCCGGAACCGGCACGATGGGGGTACGCATGCAGGGACCGTAGCCGGTATCGCGGGCCGATCCGTAATCGGTCGCCGACACGGCCCTACCGCGCCTGGTGGACGCCGGGCAGCGGCTGCCCGGCCGGACCCGCGGGGAGCGGACCTGTCTCACCCTCAGCCGGACGCTTCATCACATACGCCGCACCGGCGCCCGCCCCGAACAGCGCGAGCACCGAGACCGCCGTGCCCAGCCAGGTGGCGCCGAGCCACTGGCCGCCGACATAGCCGAGGGCCACGCTGTACGCCGCCCAGGCGAGCCCGGCCACCGCCGACCACGGCAGGAATTCCTTCACCCTCCGGTGGGCCGCACCCGCGCTCAGGCTGACGACCGAGCGTCCCGCGGGCGCGAAGCGGGCTATCACCACGAGCGGACCGCCGCCGCGCACCAGCGCGGTGCCCAACTTCTCCTGGGCGGAGGTGAGTCGGCGGGAGCGGGCGATGGCGCGGTCGAGCCGGTCGCTGCCGCGCCAGGCCAGCCGGTAGGCGACCATGTCCCCGAGGACGGAGGCGGTCGCGGCGCACAGCATCAGCCCGAACATGGCGGGGAAGTCGGCCGCGCCGGCCTGGCGCACCACGCCGACGGCGTCAACGGTGGTGCCGGCGGCCGCGGTGGCGGCGGTGATGACCAGAACTCCGCTGGGCAGAACGGGCAGAAAGACATCGAGCAGGACGGATGCCCCGATCACCGCATAGATCCATGGGGTGTTGGTCAGCGACCCCAAATGTTCCAACAACGTTCTACTCCCGATCCCGGTCCCCCCGCTGCGCATGTCGCCGGGAAGCGGCAGGCGTCAGCCTGTAACAGCCATACAGCGTACGCCTGTGACTGAAGAGGATAACGGTAAGGGGTGTGATGATGTTGTTCGAATCACGCCATGCGGGGCGTTCGACCCCGCATGGCGTGATGGGTGACGTGATGTCGAATGGGTGGAACTGACGGCTGGACGAGGTGGCGTCCGGCTGCCGTCCGTCAGACCCGGGACGGCTCGCGCCGCGCTTCCGGCGCCGTCCCGCTCGCGCGGGCCGAGCCGAATATCCGGTCCAGCGCCCAGGGGCCGGGGCCGGTGAAGACGATCAGCAGCAGGGCCCAGCAGAACATCGCGGCGGGCTCGCCGCCGTTCTGAATGGGCCACAGCTTCTCGGGCTGGTGCTCGTGGAAGTACGCGTAGGCCATCGAGCCCGAGGAGATGAAGGCCGCGCTGCGGCTGCCGACGCCGAGCATCACCAGCGCGCCGCCGACGAGCTGGATGACGGCCGCGTACCAGCCCGGCCAGGTGCCGGCCTCGATGGTCTTGCCGGTGCCCATCATGCCGCCGAACCAGCCGAGCAGCGACGAGGCGCCGTGGCAGAAGAACAGCAGCCCGACCACGATGCGGAAGAGGGAGAGGACGTACGGCTTGGCGCTGTCGAGCGCCTCGCCGAGGGTGCGGGGGGTGGGGGAAGAAGGCATGGGAGGGGAGCTCCTTGCTCCTGGGGACGGGGAACAGCGGAACGCCAGGTTAGGTTCCCCTCACCTTTTGTTGCAAGTTCAAGTTCCTGCCAATGTGAGTCCCCCGGAGGCCCTTTTCTGACGTTCTGAACCCGCTACTCAGAGCCCCACGGTGCACATCGGGGCACCTTCCTGCCGGGGCTCCCGCGCGGTCATCACGCGCAGCACCGCCCGTGCCACGGCGTCCGTGTCGCAGAGGGTGACGGAGTTCACGCCCGGCCGCGCGCCCGCGGCCGTCACCCAGTGGACCCCCTCGGTCGGCACCCCGAGGGCGAACCGCCGCGGATGCGGGCGGCCCTGGGCGTCCACCAGCCGGTAGGGGGCGGTGGTGACATCGAGGCCGCCGGTCTCATAGCCCTCCACCCGGTGCGGACGGCACTGCCCGGTCTCCAGCAGATGGATCAGCAACTCATCGGCGGTCCGGCGCACATCCGGCTCCGGCAGCCGCGCCTCGATCAGCGTCGTGGCCGCCACCGGCGGACCCGGCACCTCGGCCGACCGGGCGGCGAAACCAGCCTCGTCGGCCCCTTGGTCCGGACTTTCCAAGGTCACTTCAAGCCGCGGGCCGAGGACGTCCAGGACCCCCGCCTCGATCAGCGCGGCCATCTCCTCGATCCGGCGGCGCGGCGGGCCGATCGAGAGGAAGGCGTTGAGCGGGGTGTACCAGCGGTCCAGATGGGCGCGGCGGGACGCCCCCGTCAGCCCGCCGTGGTCGACGATCAGGCGCAGCTCGTTGCGGAGGTCGCGCAGTACGTCGAGGGCGGCCTTGACCGGGCCCTCGACATTGCCCAGCCGTGCGTGCGCCACGTCCTGGTGGGCGTAGGCCAGCAGCCACCGCCGGAATTCGTCACGCCCCGTGAACCGGCGTCCGCGGTACGGCTGGGCCACCGCGTCCCAGGACCAGCGCTCCGCCTCCGGAATGCCGTACTCCGCGAGCACGGCGGCCTCTTCGGGGCTGCCGTGCTCGGTGGCCAAAAAGTGACGCCTGAAGGGTGCTGGGATGAACGGGGCGGGGGTTCCGGAGCCGAGTTCGGGTGCCTCCGGGGCGGCCGGGGCGTGGGTGTCGGGGGCGCGGAGGGCCAGCAGCGTCTCGTAGTAGACCGTCTCGGACTCCTTGGCCACGAGTGGCCATATCTCGGTGAGGAAGTCCGGCGGATCGCCCGCGTCCGCGCGCTTGCGGAAGTGGCCGAGCACATCGGGGGTCAGCAGCAGCGGGGTGTGCCGGCCGCACGGCCCCTTCGCGTTGTCGCCCCGTGCGTGGTACGGGATGCCGCGCCGCGACCCCGCGTACAGCCGTGGCTCGAGCCCCGAGGGCCGGTAGACCAGACCGCCGTGCGCGTGTGGGACGAAGGTGCCGCCCCGGCCCGCCGTCAGCAGCGTCATGTGGTCGAAGAAGTTGAGGCCGAGACCGCGCAGCAGCACCGGCTCGCCCGGCGCGATGAGCGACAAGTCGACATCGGCGGGGTTGGCGGGCGGGTAGTAGCGCAGCCCGTGCCGCTCCGCGTGGGCCGCGTACCGCCGCTCCGTGGCGTCGGCGGCCGCCGGCAGATGGCCCTGCGCCAGGACGACCGCGCGCAGCCCCTCCAGACGGCTCCCGTCATCCAGCGTCAGCACCTGCGTGCCGTCGGCCCGTTCCTCCAGCCGTACGGCGCGGGCCCGGTGCGCCCGGACGGTCACGGTGTCCGGCGCACCCCGCACCACCTCGCCGAACACCCACTCCAGATAGCGGCCGTACAGCGCGCGGCTGGGGTAGTCGTCCGGGCCGAGGCCGGGCGCCAGGCCGCGCGCGCTGACCCATTCGTACAGGCTCGGTCCGGTCCGCACCGGCCCGCCGCATTCGACGCTCGCATCGGTGAACAGGGTGACCTGCGAGGCCACGGTGTTCATCAGCAACTCGTCCGGCTGGGCGGTGCGCCAGACCCGTCCCGCGCCGGGCGGGGAGGGGTCCACCATGTGCACGGTCAGCGGGGTGCCGGGCGCCAGCTCCGGGGCCGAGGCGCACAGGCGCTCCAGCACGCTGGTGCCGCGCGGCCCGGCGCCGACGACGGCTATCGCGTGGGGGTCTCCGGCCAAGGCTGTGTCTCCCGGGGCAGATGTGACGCAGGATGCGCGCCCATCATGCCGCCCGCTCGACGCGAATCGACCCGGTCTTCGGAACCTGCCGCTCCGTTGTGGCCTGTATCACGGACGTATGCCGCCATCACATGACGTACGGCGCGGAACGGTGCCCAAAGGGTCGGCTACGGCGTCCGGCGGACCACGCGGCGGAGCCGCATATCGATCCACGCGGCGGAGCCGCATATCGATACTTCCCCCTCCCCGCCCCTTGATCCCGGGGTCAAGGGGCGGGGCGGGGAGCAGCCCGCCGCAGGCCTCGAGGTCGGTCGGACACCCTTAGCCCGCCCAGTCCGTCTCCAGCGCCGCCACCAGCCGGGCGCCGCCGCCCGAGGGGTCCGACTGCGCCTGGTCCAGCCGCAGATGCGCGGTACGGCCCCGGAGGGTCAGCGTCATCAGCTGGTTGCCGAACCAGGGCCCGCCCGTCTTGTGCCAGCTCAAGCGGGGGTGCGGCACCCGCCCATGGCGCCGGAACGCCCGGCCCAGGGCGCGGCCCGCGGCGCTCCAGCCGAAGCGGAAGCCGAGCCGTATCGAGGCGTAGATGCTGTTGTGGACCGGGGAGCAGGTCAACTGGCGCACCTGGCTGCGGGGCGGCCGGGACGGCCACCGCGACCAGTCCGGGGTGGCCACATAGGCGTGGTGCACATCGCCGGAGAGCACGCTGATCGTGGCGGGCGCCCCCGGCGCGCCGCCCACCTCGGCGATGGTGTCGGTGAGCGCGTCGAAGGACTCGGGGAACGCCGCCCAGTGCTCCAAGTCGCCGCGCTGCCGCAGGTCCTCGGCGATCCGCGCCCAGCGCCCACCGCGTCTGCCGCCGCACACCGAGGCGTTCCACGCCTCCACGTCATGCACGAAGTGCGGCAGCAGCCAGGGCAGCGAGGTGCCGAGCAGCAGATGGTCGTAGCCGCCCTCGCGGTGACCGCCGTCGGGACCTTCTTCGTAGCCGCCGGAGGCCACCCCGGGCCCGTCCGGGCCAGGCTTGTCCGGGCCGGGGAGGCCGGGCGCGCCGCCCACGCCGTCCATGGCCTGTTCGCGCACCCAGGCGAGCTCCTTGTCGGTCAGCATCGCCCGCCGGCCCTCCTCGAGCACCCGCGCCGCGCGGGTGTCGACCATCAGCAGCCGGGTGCGGCCGAAGTCGCGGCGG
The DNA here is from genome assembly GCF_018035285.1 of Streptomyces sp. MK37H. Taxonomy (NCBI): domain Bacteria; kingdom Bacillati; phylum Actinomycetota; class Actinomycetes; order Kitasatosporales; family Streptomycetaceae; genus Streptomyces; species Streptomyces sp. MK37H. The sequence goes on from NZ_JAAAYH010000266.1 coordinate 11,328, forward strand.
TAGCTCCAGCGGGTGTACCCCGGATCGGCGTCGGCGCGGGCGGCGAACTCCCGCAGCGCCTCGGTGCCGTCCTCCGCCGCGCGCACCTCCGCGTAGAGCGGGTCGGCGGCCAGTTCGGCGGGGGAGAGGTTGCCCAGGTGCTGATGGACCCAGTAGGACATCAGCCCGCTCAGTATCCGCTCCCGCCACCACGGGGTGGCGCGCATCCGGCGCTGCCATGCCTCGCTGGTGTTCCAGTCGTCGATGACGTCGTGGTCGTCGAAGATCATGCAGCTGGGGACGGTGGAGAGCAGCCAGCGCACCTCGGGGTCCAGCCAGGACTCGTAGTAGAGCCGGGTGTACTCCTCGTAGTCCGCCACCTGCTCACCCGGCGGCTCGCTCAGATCGCGGCGCTCGGCCAGCCAGCGGCGGGTCTCGGCGGAGGTCTCGTCCGCGTACACCTGGTCGCCCAGCAGCACCAGCACATCGGGGCGCGGGGCCTCCGGGGCGCGGGCGAGCGCCTGCGCGAGGGTGTCGAGCGCGTCGGGCCCCACGGGGTCGTGCGAGGCGTCGGAGGGCGGCGCGGCCCATCGGCAGGAGCCGAAGACCACGCGCACGGGCGCGCGGTCCGTGGCGTCCGCGCCCGGGGCTGGGTCCGGGGCCGGGGTGCGGATGGTGCTGTCGGGGAACGGGGAGTCCGGCAGCGGCCAGACCTGCTCGCCGTCCAGCAGCACCCGGTAGGCGGTCTCGCCGCCCGGCCGCAGCCCGGTGACCGGGATCAGGGCGTAGTGGTGGCCCGCGATCCGCCAGGTGCGGGCGGTGCCGCCCGCGCCGTCGGCGCACCGCACCTCGGCCTCACAGGGCCGGTCGGCCTCGACCCAGACGGTCGCGCCGGTGCCGCTCTCCCAGTCGACATGGCGCAGCAGTGGTCCCAGGCGCAGCCCGGCCATCCGGACCTCCTCCGTCGTTCTTCGATGTGCTCGTCATGCGTACGGTACGGAACGACGGAGGAGGTGCGGCGGTTCCTCCGGGCGGTGCGCCGGGTGGAGTGGTGTCTCAGCAGCCGTTGAGGATGCCGCTGAGCGCGGACTTCTCGGCCGAGTCGAGGGTGAGCTTGTAGGTGTACTTCACCGAGACCCACATGCGGGCGTACATGCAGTGGTAGGCGCTCCGGGGCGGCAGCCACTCGGCGGGGTCCTGGTCGCCCTTGGACTGGTTGACGTTGTCCGTCACGGCGATGAGCTGGGAGTGGGTCAGGTCGTTGGCGAACGCCTGGCGCTGGGCGGTGGTCCAGCTGTTGGCGCCGGACTTCCACGCCTCGGAGAGCGGCACGACGTGGTCGATGTCCACGTCGCCGGAGGCGGACCAGGTCTCGCCGTCGTACTCGGAGTACCAGGTGCCGCTGGTGGCCGCGCAGCTGGAGTCGGTCTGGACGTTCTCGCCGTCGCGCTTGAGGACTTCCTCGCGGGTGTTGCAGGCG
>NZ_JAAAYH010000267.1:0-12697 GCF_018035285.1 Streptomyces sp. MK37H
CTTCGACCGCAGCGCCGCCAGGAACTCCCGCATCCACGCCGGATGGTCCGGCCACGCCCGCGACGAGATCAGCGTGCCGTCGACCACGACCTCCGCGTCCTGGTAGTCCGCTCCCGCCGCCTGCATGTCCGGCTCCAGCGCCGGATACGCGGTGACCCGCCGCCCGCTCAGGCCGCCCACGGCCGCCGTCAGCAGCGGGCCGTGGCAGATCTGCGCCACCGGCTTGTCCGCGTCGAAGAACGCCTTGCAGATCTTGCGCAGCTCGGGGTCGTTCCGCAGATACTCCGGGGCCCGGCCGCCCGGGATCACCAGGGCGGTGTACTGCCCGGGGTCCACCTCGGAAAAGGCCAGGTCGGCGGGGATCGTATAGCCCGGCTTCTCGGTGTAGGTGTCGAAGCCCTCCTCGAAGTCATGGACCACCAGGCGCAGCGTCTTGCGGCTCGGGGCCGCGATATGGACCTCGTACCCCTCCTCGCGCAGCCGCTGGTACGGGTAGAGCACCTCCAGCGATTCGGCCGCGTCGCCGGTCACCAGCAGGATCTTCGCAGCCATGCCACGCACCTCCAGGTCCACGCCTACCACCGTGCTTACCACCGTCCAGATCACGGTGCATCCGCGCCCACGCTTTGCCAAGAGGGCATGAGCGGCGCATCATCGGCCCGTGCGCCCCTCCCGGTCGCTGTCCATTTCGTCAAACTTCAGGGCCCGGTTTTGTACACGAACGGCTCATGACGACCCCCTGGGGTGGAGCGATAGCCTTACTGCGTGATCAGCGCGATAGTCCGTGAGGGCAACGAGGCCCTCGCTCCGCGCCCGGCGCCCCACCAGGCCCGGGCCCGAGCCGCCGCTGACCCGTGGCGCGTGGGGTCTTGGTCACTTACGGCCGAGTACACCCCGGCCATTTCCCGATCCGGCATACCGTCGTCCACGACCGGATTTTTCGCGTCGCGGCGTCATGCCACCGCCATCGATGTCACGCAACGGCGCGCGACAGGAGCCAGAGGACATGCAGACCAAGCTGGACGAAGCCAAGGCCGAGTTGCTCGAACGGGCCGCCCGGGTCGCTGAGAACAGCCCTGCCGGGGGGCAACCGGTGCAGGGCCCAGGACCGGAGACCCTGACCGCATACCTCCAGCACTACTACCTGCACACGCCTCCCGAGGACCTCGCCGACCGTGACCCGGTCGATGTCTTCGGGGCGGCGCTCTCCCACTACCGGCTCGCCGAGGTGCGTCCGCAGGGCACGGCGAACGTCCGGGTGCACACCCCGACCGTCGAGGAGCACGGCTGGACCTGCAGCCACTCCGTGGTCGAGGTGGTCACCGACGACATGCCGTTCCTGGTCGACTCGGTCACCAATGAGCTCACCCGCCAGGGGCGCGGCATCCATGTCGTGATCCACCCGCAGGTGATCGTGCGCCGTGACATCACCGGCAAGCTGATCGAGCTGCTCGATGTCTCCCCGGACGGCCCGTCCCGGAAGAAGCGGAAGAAGCTTCCGCATGACGCGGTCGTGGAGTCCTGGATCCATGTCGAGACCGATCGCGAGACCGACCGCGGCGATCTGAAGCAGATCACCGCCGATCTGCTGCGCGTCCTGTCCGATGTCCGCGAGGCCGTCGAGGACTGGGAGAAGATGCGCGACTCCGCGCTGCGCATCGCCGAGGGCCTGCCGGACGAGCCGAAGGCCGCGGAGGTCCGCGAGGAGGAGGTGGAGGAGGCCCGTGAGCTGCTGCGCTGGCTCGCGGACGACCACTTCACCTTCATCGGCTTCCGCGAGTACGAGCTGACGCAGGTCCCCACCGAGGCCGGTGGCGAGGAGGACGCGCTGACCGCGGTGCCCGGTACCGGCCTCGGCATCCTCCGCTCCGACCCGCAGCACAAGGACGCCGACGAGAGCGCCCACGCGGGCCCCGGCACTCCGGTGTCCCAGGCCTTCAACCGGCTGCCGGCCGACGCCCGTGCCAAGGCGCGCGAGCGCAAGCTGCTGGTGCTGACCAAGGCGAACAGCCGCGCCACCGTCCACCGCCCGTCGTACCTCGACTACATCGGCGTGAAGAAGTTCGACGCCGAGGGCAATGTGATCGGCGAGCGCCGCTTCCTGGGGCTGTTCTCCTCCGCCGCGTACACCGAGTCGGTGCGCCGGGTCCCGGTGATCCGCCGCAAGGTCGACGAGGTGCTCGCGGGCGCGGGCTTCGCGGCCAACAGCCACGACGGCCGTGACCTGATGCAGATCCTGGAGACCTACCCGCGCGACGAGCTGTTCCAGACCCCGGTCGACCAGCTCCGCTCGATCGCCACCAGCGTGCTCTACCTCCAGGAGCGCCGCCGGCTGCGGATGTTCCTGCGCCAGGAGGAGTACGGGCGCTACTACTCCGCGCTGGTCTACCTTCCGCGTGATCGTTTCACCACCGATGTGCGGCTGCGGCTGACCGACATCCTGCTGGAGGAGCTGAGCGGCCGTCCGCCGGTCGACTTCACCGCCCTGCACACCGAATCGGTGCTCTCGCGGCTGCACTTCGTGATCCGCGTCCAGCCGGGCACCGAGCTGCCCGACCTCACCGACTCCGATGTGGAGCGGATCGAGAGCCGGCTGATCGAGGCCGCCCGCTCCTGGGCCGACGGCTTCACCGACGCGCTGGTCTCCGAGGTCGGCGAGGAGCGCGCCGCCGAGCTGCTCCGCCGCTACCAGCACGCCTTCCCCGAGGGCTACAAGGCGGACCACACCCCGCGCGGCGCCGTCGCCGACCTCCAGCACCTGGAGCGGCTGAAGGACAGCGAGAAGGACTTCGCGCTCAGCCTCTACGAGCCGGTGGGCGCGGCCCACGCCGAGCGCCGCTTCAAGATCTACCGGGCCGGGGCCCAGATCTCGCTGTCAGCGGTGCTCCCGGTGCTCAACACCCTCGGCGTCGAGGTGGTGGACGAGCGCCCGTACGAGCTGCGCTGCTCGGACAAGACCACCGCCTGGATCTACGACTTCGGGCTGCGGCTGCCGCTGCGCGAGGGCGAAGCCCTCGCCGACGACGCCCGTGAGCGCTTCCAGAACGCGTTTGCCGCGGTGTGGACCGGCCAGGCCGAGAGCGACGACTTCAACCAGCTGGTGCTGGGCGCGGGGCTGGACTGGCGGCAGGCGATGGTGCTGCGGGCCTACGCCAAGTATCTGCGGCAGGCCGGTTCCACCTTCAGCCAGTCGTACATGGAGGACACCCTCCGCAACAATGTGCACACCACCCGGCTGCTGGTCTCGCTCTTCGAGGCGCGGATGTCGCCGGAGCGGCAGCGGGCGGGCCTGGAACTGACCGACGCCCTGCTGGAGGAGCTGGACGCGGCGCTGGACCAGGTGGCCTCGCTGGACGAGGACCGCATCCTGCGCTCCTTCCTCACCCTGATCAAGGCGACGCTGCGGACCAACCACTTCCAGAGCGCCAGCGATGGAAGCGACAAGAGGGGCCAGCACAACGGGGACGACAAGCCTCACGACTACCTGTCGATCAAGCTGGACCCGCAGGCCGTGCCGGATCTGCCCGCACCCCGCCCGGCGTACGAGATCTGGGTCTACTCGCCGCGGGTCGAGGGTGTGCATCTGCGGTTCGGCAAGGTCGCGCGCGGCGGCCTGCGCTGGTCCGACCGGCGTGAGGACTTCCGCACCGAGATCCTCGGCCTGGTCAAGGCGCAGATGGTGAAGAACACGGTCATCGTGCCGGTGGGTGCCAAGGGCGGCTTCGTCGGCAAGCGGCTGCCGGACCCGTCCGTGGACCGCGACGCCTGGATGGCCGAGGGCATCGCCTGCTACAAGACCTTCATCTCCGGTCTGCTCGACATCACCGACAACCTGGTCGCCGGGCAGGTCGAGCCGCCGAAGGACGTGGTCCGCCACGACGGGGACGACACCTATCTCGTCGTCGCCGCCGACAAGGGCACCGCGACCTTCTCCGACATCGCCAACGATGTGGCGCAGGCGTACGGCTTCTGGCTCGGGGACGCCTTCGCCTCCGGCGGCTCCGCCGGATACGACCACAAGGGCATGGGCATCACCGCCCGCGGCGCCTGGGAGTCGGTCAAGCGCCACTTCCGCGAGCTGGGCCATGACACCCAGACCCAGGACTTCACGGTCGTGGGCGTCGGCGACATGTCCGGTGACGTGTTCGGCAACGGGATGCTGCTGAGCGAGCACATCCGGCTGGTCGCCGCCTTCGACCACCGGCACATCTTCCTGGACCCCAACCCGGACGCGGCCACCTCCTACGCCGAGCGCCGCCGCCTGTTCGAGCTGCCGCGCTCCTCGTGGGAGGACTACAACGCCGAGCTGCTGTCGGCGGGTGGCGGCATCCACCCCCGTACGGCCAAGGCCATCCCGATCACCCCGCAGGTGCGGGCCGCGCTCGGGATCGAGAAGCGGGTCACCAAGATGACCCCGGCCGATCTGATGAAGACGATCCTCAAGGCCCCGGTGGACCTGCTGTGGAACGGCGGCATCGGCACCTACGTCAAGGCGTCCACCGAGTCGCACGGCGATGTGGGCGACAAGGCCAATGACGCGATCCGGGTGGACGGCCAGGACCTGCGGGTCAAGGTCGTCGGCGAGGGCGGCAACCTGGGCCTGACCCAGCTCGGCCGGATCGAGTTCGCCTCCAACGGCGGCCGGATCAACACCGACGCGATCGACAACAGTGCCGGTGTGGACACCTCCGACCACGAGGTGAACATCAAGATCCTGCTCAACGCCCTGGTCACCGAGGGCGACCTCACCCTCAAGCAGCGCAACAAGCTGCTCGCCGAGATGACCGACGAGGTCGGCGCGCTGGTGCTGCGCAACAACTACGCGCAGAACGTGGCGCTGGCCAACTCCGTCGTCCAGTCCTCCAGCCTGCTCCACGCCCACCAGCGGCTGATGCGCCGCCTGGGCCGCGAGGGGCGGCTGGACCGGGCGCTGGAGTTCCTGCCCACCGACCGCCAGATCCGCGAGCGGCTCTCCGCCGGGCGCGGTCTGACCCAGCCCGAGCTGGCCGTGCTGCTGGCCTACGTCAAGATCACGGTGGCCGATGAGCTGATCACCACCGGGCTGCCCGACGACCCGTATCTCCAGCGGCTGCTGCACGCGTACTTCCCGCAGGCGCTGCGGCAGAGGTTCCCCGAGCACATCGACGGCCACGCCCTGCGGCGCGAGATCATCACCACGGTGCTGGTCAACGACACCGTCAACACCGCCGGTACGACCTTCCTGCACCGGATGCGGGAGGAGACCGGGGCCTCCACCGAGGAGGTCGTGCGCGCCCAGACCGCGGCCCGCGCGATCTTCGAGCTGAACCAGGTGTGGGACGCGGTCGAGGCGCTGGACACGGTCGTCGCCGCCGACATCCAGACCCGGATGCGGCTGCACTCGCGCCGGCTGGTCGAGCGCGGCACCCGCTGGCTGCTGAACAACCGGCCGCAGCCGCTCGCGCTGGCCGAGACGATCGACTTCTTCGGTGAGCGGGTCGGCGCGGTCCGGGCGCAGCTGCCCAAGCTGCTGCGCGGCTCCGACATCGAGTGGTACCAGCGGATCTACGACGACCTGACCGGGGCGCACGTCCCGGAGGACCTGGCCACCCGGGTGGCGGGCTTCTCCTCGGCCTTCCCGACGCTGGACATCGTGGCCATCGCGGACCGCACCGGCAAGGACCCGCTGGCGGTCGCCGAGGTCTACTACGACCTGGCCGACCGGTTGCGGATCAGCCAGCTGATGGACCGGATCATCGAGCTGCCGCGCGCGGACCGGTGGCAGTCCATGGCCCGGGTCTCCATCCGCGAGGACCTGTACGCGGCCCAGGCCGCCCTGACCGCCGATGTGCTGTCGGTGGGCGACGACGGCTCCACGCCCGAGCAGCGCTTCAAGGCGTGGGAGGAGAAGAACGCCGCGATCCTCCAGCGTGCCCGCACCACACTCGATGAGATCCAGTCGTCGGAGACCTTCGACCTGGCCAATCTGTCGGTCGCGATGCGGACGATGCGGACGCTGCTGCGCACCCACAGCTGACGCGGTCGGCCGCGAGTGAGCCAAAGGGGCGCCCCGGAGGCGAACCGAGCCCTCAAAAAGCAGCTCAACGCGCCCCCGGTGGACTTCATGTCCGCCGGGGGCGTTTGTCACCCGCTTGGGCGCCCCTCCAACGACCGAGCGGGCATACCGGGACGAACCCACCTAGCGTGGGTGGTCAGTGAGTGCTTCGCGCCTCGAACCGCCACCGCGTCCCGAGGAGCCTTATGCCCCGCTTCACCATCGTCATCGCCGCCTATCGCGTCCAGGGCTATCTGAGCGCCTGCCTGGACTCCGTGCTGACGCAGTCGTTCACCGACCTCGAGGTGGTCGCCGTGGACGACCGCTCACCGGACCACTGCGGCGCGATCATCGACGCGTACGCGGCGCGCGACAGCCGGGTCGTGCCCGTGCACCAGCGGGTCAACTCCGGTCCTGGCCGGGCCCGTAACGCCGGGGTGGAGCGGGCGAGCGGGGACTATCTGCTCTTCCTGGACGGCGATGACACCCTCGCCCCGGGCACCCTCCAGGGTCTCGCCGACCGGCTCGCCCTCACCCACGACCCGGAGATCCTCTACTTCAACCACGTCCGCACCTACTGGTCGGAGCGCCGGGCCCCCAGCCTCTTCGGGGAACTGCTGGCCTCGGCGGGCACCGATGTCTTCTCCGCCGTCGAACGCCCGGAATTCCTGCGGCTGTTCGCGATGTCGTCCAATCGCGTCTACCACCGGGATTTCTATGTCCGTCACGGCTTCGCGTTCAGCGAGGGCATCTACGAGGACGCCCTGCTGTCGTACAAGACGATGCTCACCGCGCGGCGAATAGCCTGTGTGGACCTGGTGGGCCTGGAATACCGGCAGCGGCGGGTCGGGGCCAGTACGGGAAGCCCCGGCGAGAAGCACTTCATCATCTTCCAGCAGTACGCCCGGCTCTTCGACTTCCTCGACGACCGGCCGCATCTGGATCCGCTGCGCCCGCTGCTCTTCGAGCGGGCCGTATCGCATTTCCTGTTCTGCCTGGACCGGACGTCCCGGGTGGCGACGGCGGACCGGCCGCGCTTCTTCGCCCGGGCCGCCGGGTGGTACCGCGCCCATCTCCCGGCCGGGTTCACCCCGCCGGTCGAGGGCCGTTGGCGCTTCGAGGCGCTGGCGTCCGGCTCCTTCCTCCGCTACCGCGAGCACGAGCTGGCCGTACGGGCGGCCGCCGGGGCCCGCAAGCTGCGCCGGACCGTCCGGCCGCCGCTGGCGGCGCGCGCCAAGCAGGGCCTGTACCGGCTGCACCGGCGGCGTCCGGTCGACCCCCACCTGGCCGTCTACTCCGCGTACTGGGGCCGTGGGGTGCTGTGCAATCCGGGGGCGATCTACCACAAGGCGCGGGAGCTGGCGCCGGAGATCCACGGGGTGTGGGCGGTCAAGAAGTCGGAGATCGAGACCCTTCCGGAAGGCGTCGACTACGTCGTCACCGGCACCCGTGACTTCTACCGCACCGTGGCCCGCGCGAAATACCTCATCAACAACGTCAACTTCCCCAATGAGGTGGTGAAGCGGCCGGGCACGGTGCATCTGCAGACCTTCCACGGCACCCCGCTCAAATGCATGGGCCTGGATCAGCAGCGCTATCCCGCCGCCGCGGGCGGGATGAGCTTCGGCAATCTGCTCAAGCGCATCGACCGCTGGGACTTCGCCCTCTCCTCCAATCCGCACTCCAGCCAGATCTGGGAGCGGGTCTACCCCGCCGCGTACCGGCTGCTGGAGTACGGATATCCGCGCAATGACGTCTTCTTCACCGCGACCGAGGACGATATCCGGCGGATCCGTGAGGGGTTGGGAATCCCGGCCGGGAACACCGCCCTCCTCTACGCGCCCACCCTCCGCGACTACCAGAAGGGGTTCACGCCCCGGCTGGATCTGGAGCGGCTCAGCCGCGAACTCGGCCCGGAGACGACGCTGTTGGTGCGGGCCCACTACTCCTACCGGCCGGATGACGATCTGGCCCGGCTCCAGGAGGCCGGGCCGGTGATCGACGTCTCGCGCCATCGGTCGGTGGAGGAGCTGTGCCTGGCGGCCGACGCGCTGATCACCGACTACTCGTCGATGATGTTCGACTACGCCCTGCTGGACCGCCCAGTCGTGATCTACGCCGACGACTGGGACATCTACCGCTCCTCCCGCGGCGTCTACTTCGACCTGCTGTCGGGGTCCCCCGGCGAGACCCCGGGGGCCGTCGCCCGCACCGAGCGGGAGCTGGTCGAGGTCTTCCGCGAGGGCCGCTGGTGCGACGCGGACGCGACCGCGCTGCGCACCGCGTTCCGGGCCCGCTTCTGCCGGTTCGACGACGGCCACGCGGCCGAGCGGGTGGTGCGGGCCCTGATGCTGGGCCAGGACATCGCGCTCCCGCTCGCCCCCACGCCACAGACGCGGCCCCTGGCGGACAGCGCCCCGGCGGGGCCGCGCGGCGGCGTCCTCACCGCCGAGTGACCTTCACCGCCGAGTGACCCTCAACGCGGGAGTGACCCTCACCGCCGAGTGACCGATCCGCCGCGTGGTCCCCAGTCCGCCGCCCGGTCCGCCGAGTGACCCCGACCCCGACCCGTCGAGAGCCCGGAGTCAGGAGGCCGTCATGCCCGCTCTGTCCCGACCTCGTGTCAGTGTGATCATCCCCGCCTACAACGCCCTGCCGGAGCTGACCCGAGCCGTCACCTCCGCGATGGACCAGACCCTGGGCCCGGACCGGGTCGAGATCATCGCGGTCGACGATGGTTCGACCGACGGCACCGGCGAGGAGCTGGAGCGGCTGGCCCGTACCTGCCCCGCGCTCCACGTCATCCACCAGGAGAACTCCGGCTGCGCGGGCGTCCCCCGCAACACCGGCCTTGACCACGCCCGGGGCGACTTCGTCTTCTTCCTCGACTCCGACGACTATCTGGGCCCGGACGCGCTGCGCCGCATGGTCGCCATGGCCGACGCCCACGGCACCGACATCGTCCTCGGCAAGATCGCCTCCGTGGGCGGACGGGCCGTGCCCCGGGCCGTCTTCCAGCGCAATCAGCCCCGTACGGACATCTTCTCCTCCCACGCCTATCTGACCCTGGGCCCGTGGAAGCTGTTCCGCCGCTCCCTCATCGAGCGGCTGCGGCTGCGCTTCCCGCCGTACCGCAACTGCGAGGACAAGCCGTTCACCGCGGCCGCCTACCTCAACGCCTCCGGAATCTCGGTGGTCGCCGACTACGACTGCTACTACGTCCGCTACCGCGAGAACCGCACCAACCTCACCCTCACCGCCTCCGACCTCGCCCACCGCATGGACGGCACCCGGCTGTGCTTCGAGACCGTGGCCCGCTATCTGGAGCCGGGCCCGCGCCGGGACCAGATCATGCGCCGCCATGTGGAGTGGGAGCTGTGCGGTCCGCTGCGCGCCCTGCTGCCCCGCGAGAGCGAACAGGACGCGCGGGAGCGGTTCTTCCCCGAGTTCCGGCACTGGGCGAGCACCTGGGTGACCGACGCCCTCTTCCAGCGGCTCGACGCCCCCGACCGGCTGCTGGTCCATCTGCTGCGCGCCGACCGCTTCGACGATGTGCTGACCGTGGCCCGGAACGCCAAACAGGACGAGCGGCGCGGCCATCTCGTCGACAAGGGCCGGGTCTACTGGCTCCACCCGTTCTTCCGCGACCACGCTGCCGCCGTCCCCGACATCTGCTTCGACGTGACCGACCGGCTGCCGGTCCGGCACCACCTGGAGGCGGCGAGCTGGCACGGCGGGGTGCTGCGGCTGGCCGGTCACGCGTATGTCGAGGACGTGGACTCCCTCGACCCGGCCACCGAGATCGTGCTGCGCAAGTACCGGGCCGACCGCCCCGAGGTCCGGCTGCCCACCACGCCGTGCCTGTCCGCCCATCCGCTGCCTGGCGAGGGGCGGCGGTACGAGATGGCGGGCTTCACCGCCGAGATCGACCCGGCCACCGCGGACGGCGGCGCCCCGCTGGAGCGGGGGCTGTGGAACATCTATCTGGACGTCCGCGCCCAGGGCGTCAGCCGTACGGTGCGGTTCGGCAACCGCCGCGAGGGCGGTGAGGTCACCCATCCCACCCGGCGCCGCGTCACCACCTCCCAGGGTCCGGTGACGGTGGTGCCGTACTTCACCCCGTACGGCAATCTCTCGCTCGACGTCGGCGAGGTGGCCCATCCCCTCGACCCGCCCTGCCAGGTGCTCCGGACCATCTGGTGCACCCGCAGCACCCTGCTGGTCGGCGGACGGCTGACCGAGGAGGCGGTGCGGGACGGCGGGGTGCTGCGGCTGCGCGCCGAGACGGGGACGGGCGCGGTGCACGAGGTGCCGGTGCGCACCGAGCAGGGCGGCTCCGCGACCGTCTTCACCGCCCGGCTGCCGATCGGCCGCCTGGGCGCGGGCTGCTGGACGCTGACGCTGATCATGGAAGGACCCGGGGAGGACGCGCCGCGTCGCACCGCGATCGTGCCGTACTTCGACCGGCTGGCCGCCACCCGATGGCTCCGCTTCGGCTGCCGTCCGCACTACGCCAAGCCGGTGGCCCTGGGCCCGGCGCGGGCCCTGGGCCTGGAGGTGGCTCCGATCAAGGTCGTCACGGGGGTGCGGCGGCGGCTGGGGTGGTGAGCGTGGCCACGTCCGGCGGATCTTTCCCCGCCCCTTCCCGCGGCATATCGGAGACTGCGGGAAGGGGCGGGGAGGGGAACAGCCTGCCGCAGGCGTCAAGATCCGTCGGCCACCCCCGGTCCCGGGATCACCGCGTAGCCGGTCAGTTCAGCCGCAGCCGGTTGCGTACGGCGGCGAGCAGCCGGACCGGGGCCACTCGCAGCTCCAGGGTCACCTCGCCGCGCCCCATGAGCGGCTTGGCGTAGTACGGCCGGCCGCGCCGCACCCAGCGGGCGCCGGGCAGCCGGGCGGGCGGCGGCACGGGCGCGGCGGGCGCGGTGCGCCCCGGGCCCAGGTCGTCGCCGGGGGCGACGACGGCCAGCGTCACCGTCCACCGGCCGCGGCCCAGGTCCCGCACCGGCAGCCGGGCGGTGAAGGCGCCCGCCGGATGCCCCGCGGCGAACCGCACCGGATGGTCGTGGACCCGTCCGTCGGTGTGCTCGGCGCGCAGCCGCAGCACCCGCCCGCGCGCCGGGGTGCCGGGCGGCAGCAGCCGTCCGGCGACGACGAGGGTGCCCTTGTCCGACGGATGCCACACGGCCTCCGTCACCTCGCATGGCGCCCCGCCCGGGGCCGGGCCGATGTCGAGGGAGAGATTGCGGTACGGGCTGGTGAAGTACGGCGTGACCCGGGCGCGCAGCCCGGGCCCGGCGGCCACCACCCGGCGCGCGGTGCCGATGTCGAGCAGGTCGTCATGGCGGTTGCCGAACCGGACGGTGCGGCTGATGCCCTGGGCACGGACGTCGAGGAAGACGTCCCAGACACCGGGGCGCAGCGGTGTGCCGCCGTCGGCGGTGGCGATGTCCACGTCCGCCTCGAACCGCGCGGGATCGTCCTCGGCCGTGGCGTCCACCGGGATCCGCACCTCGTCCCGCGCCTCGCGGCGGCGCAGCACCAGCTCGGCGCGGTCCTCCTCGGGGTCGGCCGCCAGCCCTTCGATGGCCGCCCGGCCGCGCACCCGCAGGGTGCTGCGGCCGTGCCAGCCGGCGCCCGCGAGGTGGTGACGGACCGGCAGCCGGTCGGTGACGTCGAAGCAGGCGTCGGGGACCTCGGCGTCGGGGTCGCGGAAGAAGGGGTGCAGCCAGTAGACGCTGCCCTTCTCGACCAGATGGCCGCACCGGGCGTCCCGCTTGGCATTGCGCACGACCGACAGCAGATCCTCGAAGCGGCCGGTGCGCAGCAGATGGACCATCAGCCGCTCGGGCGCGGTGAGGGTGGGGAAGAGCGCGTCGGAGCAGTAGGCCAGCGCCCAGCGGCGCAGCTCGGGCAGGAACCGCTCGCGGACCTCGGTCTCGTCCTCGCGCGGCAGCGCCCGCAGGGCCGGGCACAGCTCGCGCCGGATGTGGTGGCGCATCACCGCGTCGCGGCGGGTGCCGGTCCGGGTGTGCCGGGCGGCGGTCTCGAACAGCGGCCGCATGGCCTCGACGCGCTCGGCGAGACCGGGGGCGGCGCGGCCCGGGTTCGGGCCCAGGTGGTAGCAGTCGTAGTCGGCGACGACTGAGATCCCGGAGGCGTTGAGATAGGCCGCCGCGGTGAAGGGCTTGCCCTCGCCGTGGCGGAGGTGGGCGGGGAAGCGCAGCCGGAGCCGCTCGATCAGGGAGCGGCGGAACAGCTTGCAGGGCTCCAGGCTGGCGTAGGCGTGGGAGCTGTGGATGTCGGTGCGCAGCTGGTTGTGGCGGAAGACCGCCTTGGGGACGCCGCGCCCGTCCGGGGACACCATCTTGCCCAGGACCACGTCGGTGCCGTTCTGGTCGGCCATCGCGACCATGCGGCGCAGCGCGTCGGGCGCGAGCCGGGCGTCGGCGTCCAGGAAGAAGACGAAGTCGCCGGTGGCGCGGGCCAGTCCGGTGTTGCGGGGGCCGCCGGCGCCGCCGCGGCAGGGGTGGGGGTCGCGGACCACATGGAGCGAGGGGCAGCCGGCGGCGAGCCGGTCCAGCTCCTCCGCCGTGCCGTCGGCCGATCCGTCGTCGACGGCGATGATGTCGAGGCGGCTGAGCCCGAGGGTCTGCTCCATGG
>NZ_JAAAYH010000268.1:0-12688 GCF_018035285.1 Streptomyces sp. MK37H
TCCGCCCCAGACCCCGGGCTGGGGCTCCGTCTCAGGCCCTGGGTCGTGGCGACCTCAACGCACTCACCGTCACCGGGCCCACGCTCCGTATCGAGGTGCGGGATGCCCGCGTCGAACGCATGCCGACCGTGCGCCCGGTTCCCGAGCCCGGTGCGCCGCGCGAGTGCGGGCGCGGGCTGCTGCTGGTCGAGGAGTTGGCGGATCGCTGGGGCGTCGTACCCGAGCTGATCGGCAAGACGGTGTGGGCGGAGATCGGGACCTGAGTCGTCCCGCCTGTCACAGGTGGGTGTTTGACTTCCCGGATGGACCCTGAGGCTACGTTTTCCGCCCTGCATGACTTCTGCGCCGAGCGGCTCGGCGCCCCCTTGGCCGCGCGCCTCGTACGTCTCGCCCGGCCCGGTTTCGAGCTCACCGAAGCCGGGCCGGGCGAGGCGGCCGGGCACAGTCGGTTCGGCGGCCGGGCGATGCTCGAGCCGGGCACGCCGTGGCCCGACTGTGAGGGCGTACCGCTGAGCCTGCTCGCCGTCCTCGACGCCGACGCACTGGCCCCCTGGCTCGGTGACCTTCTCCCCGCCGGGACGGGTCTGCTGAACTTCTTCGCCCTCGACGCCGAATCGGGGCGGTGCGATCCCGCCGCCCTTGAACTGTCCCTCGAGTTGGACCTCATCGACCCGCGGCTGGGGGCGGTCGTCCCGGCCCGTTCCGCCCACGCGGTGGAGACGGACGCACCAGCCCGGTCGAGCGTCTTCGAGCCGGTCGCGTGGACGGCGTCACCCGGGTTCGCCTTCCCCGACACATGGGACCCGGCCTGGGACACGGTCGACTTGGGCTCCGTGGTCGACGACATGCCCGTGTACGACATCACCGACCTGCTCCCCGGCTGGTCGGAGCAGCCGTACGCGCTCCACGCCGAGGACATGGCCTTCGGCTGGCCGGTGTTCCCCACGGGATCCTCGCCGACGCTGCCGGACGACGAAGATCCGAGCCGTTACCAGCACTTGCTCCAGTTGTCCGGGCAGGACGAGTGGTGGATCGGCGGCGACGGCGGCTGGATGCACTGGTCGATCCCCGCCGACGCACTGCGTGGTGGCGACTTCAGCCGGGCGATCCCGGCACCGGACATCTGGTGACGTCTTGGCCCGCGAGGAGGATCGGACCGGATTTTGGCGGTGGCGAGCTGAGGGCTGCGTTCGGTGCGAGGACCGGCCGGCGCTGCTGGAGGCGCTGTCGCGCATCCGCGGCGGGGACATGCTGACCGTCCAGGAGGCGGACCGTCTTGGCCGGGGTTCGTATCGCGGGCGGTGGTTTTGCCGGAAGGGGCCGCGGCGGTGCCGTACTGTCCCGTGAAGCCGTGGCGAGCTGTTGGTGCTGGTGCTCTCGCGCTTGGCGGTCAGGATGGCTGGAGTTGGTCGAAGAGGGCGAGGGCTTCGGCGGGGTCCGGGCTCACGAGGCGTTCCAGACCGGCCGTCGTGAACTTCGCCCACCTGCCGGCCCGTGCCCACATCTGTTCCTCGAAGGCGCGGACGGCCTCGTCCAGATCTCCAGGGCCGGTGGCGATGGACTCGGCGAGTTCGGCGCCTTCCAGCATCGCGAGGTTCGCGCCCACCCCCAATGGGGGCATCAGATGGGCGGCGTCGCCCAGTAGCGTCACCCCGGAGACGTGGGTCCAGGTGTGGGACACGGGCAGGACGTAGAGGGGGCGGTGGACGAAGGCGGTGCCGTGGCGGAGGAGGTCGAGGACGGGGGCGGCCCAGCCGTCGAACAGAGCCAGCAGGCTCGATCGCACGGCCTCGACGTCGGCCGGGTCCAGGTTCGTGTGCCAGTCCAGCGGCGCGCGGAACTGGGCGTACACCTTGACGTGGCCGCCGCTGTTGCGCTGGGCGACGAGAGCTCGGTTCACGCCGTACACAGCCAGGGAGCCGTCGCCGATCAATCGGGCGAGGTCAGGATGGCGGGTGTCGACGTCGTGCAGGGAGGTCTCGACCGTGGTGACGCCGGTGTAGTGCGGCGTCACCGGCGAGACTGCCGGGCGGGTCCGGGACCAGGCGCCGTCCGCGCCGACCACGAGGTCGAACGTCTCCTGTCGCCCGTCCGCGAAATGGACGAGTACGCCATCCCGGGTCCCCGGCACCACCTGTGTCACGCCCCGCCCCCACCGGACGTCGAGAGGACCGAGCAGCAGGTCACGGAGTTGCCCGCGGTCGATCTCGGGATTGGCCCGGTCATCTGGACGGGGTCGCCAGTCGCGCAGGACGGTCCCGTCCGCGTCCAGGATGCGCATGGCCTGCCCCTCGGGACGAGACAGCGCCTGGAACTCCGCCAGCAGCCCCGCCTTGTCCAGCGCGAGCTGGCCCAGCCCTTCATGCAGGTCCAGCGTGCCGCCCGGGGGGCGGGCGTCGGGGGCGGGATCGCGTTCGAGGACGGTGACGGGGTGATCATGGCGGTGCAGAACGCGGGCGAAGGTAAGGCCGGCCGGGCCACTGCCGACCACGGCGATGCGATGTCTCATGTCGATACACTGTATTGCCTCATTACAATGCATCGCAACAGTACGATGTGACCATGACTGTGTGGGACCGGCCGGAGCCGCCGACTCGCCCCGTGCCGCTCGACCGGGAGCGGATCGTCGCCGCCGCCATCGCGCTGGCCGACGAGGGCGGGCTGGAGGCGGTGTCGTTGCGCAAGGTCGCCGCCCGGCTGAACGCCGGTCCGATGCGGCTGTACGGATACATCTCCACCAAGGAGGAGCTGTTCGACCTCATGGTGGACGAGGTCCACGCCGAGATTCTCCCCGAGGAGCAGCCCGGTGACTGGCGGGAGGCGCTGCGCATCCTCGCCCACCGCACCAGGCAGACCGCTCTCCGCCACGAATGGCTGGCCGATCTGCTCGGCGGCCGCCCGACCCTGGGCCCGAACGGCCTCGCCGTGACCGAGGCCACGCTGGCCGCCCTCGACGGCCTCGCCGACATCGACACCGTCATGCGCGCCGTGGAGACTGTCAGCGCCTACTTCACCGGCGCGATCAGGCGCGAGATCGCGAACCTGCGGGCCGAGCGGGCCACGGGCCTGTCCAAGCGCGACTGGCAGCGCGCCTCCGGCCCGCATGTGACGAGAATGTTGGCCACGGGCCGCTTCCCGGCGCTGACCAAGGCCGTGTACGACGGCACGGACGTGGACGCCGAGACGTCCTTCGCGACCGGCCTGGACTGGGTCCTCGACGCCGTGGCCGCCAAACTCACCCGGCCGCCGGCGTGACGCTCAGCTCTTGCCGAAGGTGAGCGAGGCCGGGGTCGGTGTCCACGAGGCCGGTGGGTCGACCGTCGCGCGACAGCATCCGACCGGCAGCTCTGGGACGCCTCGGAGAAGCTCGCAGGCGTGTCGTTCAGCCTCTGACAGCCGGAGTCACATCGGCCTGTTCCTGGGGACCCGCTCGCGGTGCCGTGGCCGGTGGTCGAGGGGTTTACCGTCGAGGGGTTCACCAAGGGACGGTCCGGCCGAAGCGGTCCAGATACGCCAGGCCGGGCGTGCCCAGTCGGGAAAGCAGGATATCCACCAGCAAGGGGACGGTCTCCTCGATGGTGAACGGCGCATCCGGACCACCCAGGGCGGTGCGTATCCAGCCCGGCGCCATGAGCACGAAGGCGCGCCGCGTCTCACCTTGCCGGGCCGCGAAGCTCCGCAGGAACATGTTCAGGGCTGCTTTGCTCCCTCGGTAGATCTCGCGGCCTCCGGTCGTGTTGTTCGTGATGCTGCCCTGCCCGGAGGACATCGCCCCGATGAGCCCCACCGGGGACACCAGGTCTTCGAGGGCCTCGATGACGCGCATGGGGCTGAGCGCGTTGGTGACCATCACTTCGATGAAGTCGGCTGTCGCAACCGCGCCGACGGGCGTCTGCTCATTGTTGGTGGTGCCCGCGTTGACGAAGAGCATGTCGAGCCGGCGGTGCGCCAGACGTTCGTGCAGCGGGGGCAGTTGGCCGGGGTCGTTGATGTCGAGATGTTCGATGGTTATCCGCCCGTCGGCGTGGTCCGCGAGATCGTGCAGCGGCGTTCGGGCAGTGGTGTCGCGAACGGTGCCGACGACGTTCCAGCCCCTGTCGAGGAACTCCGCCGCCATCGCGTGGCCGAGGCCGCGCGAGGCCCCGATGATGAGAGCGGTCGATGGGTGTTGTTCGGTGCCAGTCGATGACATCCAGCGTCAACTCCGTTCTTCGAGTGTGGGGCTCTGTTCGGGCATCGTCGAGGCCCCGGGATCGGCACAGGGAGGTCCCGCCGCGGTGGCCCCTCAACCCGTGCGCTTCAAGTGTTTCGTCCGCACCGCACCGCAGGCGAACCACGAGCGCTCGTTTGTACGATTGCCGATATGGCAAGGGTGCTCATGACGGAATCCGCTTCGGTAGAGCCTGATGATGTACGAATCATTCGGGCGCTGCAGATCGCTCCGCGGGCTTCGTTCGCCGCGATCGCGTCCGCCCTCGGCCTGACCGAGGGCGCCGTCAACCGCCGGTATCGCCGCCTGCGCGCCGACGGCGTCATCCGCGTGGCCGGCGTGGTCAACCCGGGCGCCCTGGGGCAGAGCAGGTGGCTGGTGAGACTGCGCTGCCGCCCTGGCAGTGTCGCGGCGATCGCCGACGCGCTCGCCAAGCGTGACGACGTCAACTGGGTGGCCCTGAGTGCGGCGGGCTGCGAGATCACCTGTGCGACGCAATCCCGGACGCGGGAACAGCGCGAGGATCTCCTGGGGCAGCGGCTTCCCCGCACTGCGGCGGTGATCGACATCAACGCCTTCGCCATGCTCCGCCAATTCCTCGGAGGCCGCGCCCATTACTGGTCCGCCCTGCAGGGCACACTGTCCCCGAAGGAGGAAGCGGCGTTGGGGAGCGGCGGGCCTCCCTTCACCGAGTCTCCGGTTGTCACTCGCGAGCCCCTGCGCCTCACCCCCGAGGACGAGAAGCTGCTCGACGCGCTCGCTGCGGATGGCCGCGCCAGTCTCGTCGATCTCGCCACAGCCGCCGGCCTCACTCCGGGACGCGTCTCGCGACGCCTTGATGCGCTGCTCAAGCACCGCGTCCTCCACATCGACGTCGAGATCGCGGCAGCAGCCTTGGGCTATCACGCTCGCGCGAACCTCTGGCTTCGCGTGCACCCGTCAGCCGTGAAGACCGCGGGCCGCACACTCGCGCAGGAACCCGAGGTCGCCTTCGCAGCGGCCATCTCCGGGCCCTGGAACATTCACGCCGTCGCGCACTGCCGGGACCTCGACGAACTGTTCGAGTTCACTTCGGATCGCATTGGGTCCCTGACCGGACTGCAGAGCATGGAGGTCTCACCCGTGCTGAGGCACGTCAAGCAGGCCGGCACTCGGCTCTCCGACGATCGCCTCGTCGAGCCATCCAGCGCTCGCGCGCGACGCTGAGAGGCTGGACGGCTGCCGCCGCCCTGCCATCGCGGCCGGGAAGACCGCCAAAATCCGGTCCGATCCTCCTCGCGGACCTCTTGAAGCCGCATCGATGCCCCGCATCGCATGCGCTTTGTATGCGACATCGGCCACCTTTGTATGCAGCCCATCCCTTGGAGGTTCCGGTGTCCGCCACCCAGATCGACATCGACGACGACGCCCTCGCGGAGGCCATGCGGCTGTCCGGCGCCAAGACCAAGAAGGAGATGGTCAACATCGCCCTCCGCGAGTACGCCGAGCGCCGGGCGCGCACCGAGGCGCGCCTGCGCCACCTGGAGCAGGCGCAGCAGTGGGACGAGGAAGGGTTCTGGCAGCGTCACGCGGCCGAGAAGGGTGGCTCTGGGCGTATGGAGAAGGGTGCGGCCTGACCGTGATCCGCTACCTTGCCGCCTCCACGGCCGTCTGGCGTCTCCAGCGTGACCGACGGCCGCACACCACGGGCTCGTCGTGTTGCACGACGACGCCGACTTCCGGGTGGCCGCGCGCCTTCTCTCGGACCTCGCGGAGCGCAACGTCTTCGCGACTCCCCGCTGAGTGCTCGCGGCTCCCCGCTGAGATCGGAACCGCGGCCCGCCGCGGGCGTCACGATCCGTCGGACACCTCCTGGGCGGGCGGCCAGTTGCCCAGCGCCACGTCGGCCACCTGCTGCAACTCTTTCCGTGTGGCACCGCTGGCCGCTTGGACGGCCATGCCGTTCGCCACGGTCATGAGGTAGCGGGCGACCACTCCGGGATCGGTGTCCGGTGGCAGATCGCCTTCGTCGACGGCCCGCCGGAACCGGTCGCGGAGGCGGGCCGTGCCCTCGTTGCGCCAGGCGATGAGGGCGTCGCGGGCGCCGCGTCCGGGGTCGCCGGCGGCGAGGGAGCCCTGGACGCCGAGGCATCCGGCGGGGCAGCCGGGGCGGGTGTTGGCCCGGACGGAGCCGTGGAGGAACGCGGTGGCCACCTGCCGGGCGGTCGGTTCCCGCATGGCCCGGTCCGCGTATGCGGCGGGGCCCTCGGAGTAGCGCTCCAGGGCCTTGCGGAACAGGTCCTCCTTGTTGCCGAAGGCCGCGTACATGCTGGTGCGGGTGATGCCCATGGCGCTGGTCAGGTCGGTGAGGCTGGCGCCTTCGTAGCCCTGCTCCCAGAAGACCCGCATGGCGCGCTCGAGGGCCTCGTCGGCGTCGAAACCCCTCGGTCGGCCGATCGGTGTCTGCTGACGCGTCTTCATGCCGTCGAGCATACCTCTTCAGTACCGATCGGTTCAGAAGTGCGCTACGCTCCCATTTCAGTACCGAACGGTACCGAAATTTGGGGAGGTCATTGACATGGGACAGCTTGAGGGCAAGACCGCCGTCATCACCGGCGGCGGCACCGGGATCGGCCTGGCCACCGCCGTACGGCTGGCGGCCGAGGGCGCGCACGTGTTCATCACCGGCAGGCGGAAGGCCGAGCTGGACGCGGCCGTCGAGGCCATCGGCCCGGCGGGGGCCACCGCGGTGGCGGGTGACGTCACCGACCTGGCCGACCTGGACCGGCTCTACGACGCGGTCCGCGCCCGGGGCCGGGGTCTGGACGTGGTCTTCGCGAACGCGGCGACCGCCGCGTTCGCGACACTGGAGGAGGTCACCGAGGAGCACCTCGACCGGATCTTCGCCGTCAATGTGCGGGGCAAGCTGTTCACCGTGCAGAAGGCGCTGCCGCTGCTCAACGACGGCGCCTCGGTGATCCTGAACGCCTCCACCGCCGCCGACAACGGCACGGAGGCGTTCGGCGCGTATGCGGCGTCCAAGGCCGCGATCCGCTCCTTCGCGCGGACCTGGGCCAATGAGCTCAAGGGCCGCGGCATCCGGGTCAACGCGATCTCGCCGGGCCCGATCGACACTCCGGGAATCACGGCCCTCGCCGGCGAGGACAACGCGGCCGACCTCAGGGCACACCTCGCCACGACCGCCGCGATCGGCCGGATGGGGCGCCCGGAGGAGGTCGCCGGGCTCGTGGCGTTCCTCGCCTCCGAGCAGAGCAGCTTCGTCCTCGGCGCCAACTTCTACGTCGACGGAGGTGAGAACCAGATCTGACCCGGGCGCACCGGCCGCCCTCGGGCGCGCTCACGGCGCCAGGATGTCCAGCTCCCGCAGCGCGCCCACGGTGATCTCCCTCGTGTAGCGCTCCGCCGCCTCCGCGTCGCCCGCGCGGACCGCTTCGGCCACGCGGACGTGGAGGGTGACCGCCTCCGGGTCGGGGTCGCTGAACATGACGCGGTGCTGGGTGCGGCCGGTGAGGACCTCCGCCACGACGTCGCCGAGGCGGGCGAACATCTCATTGCCCGAGGCGCGCAGGATCACGCGGTGGAAGGCCACGTCGTGGATCAGATACGCGGGGAGCTGCTGGCCGCGTGAGGTGGCCACCATGTTGAGCGCGTGCTCGGTGAGTTCGGCGCACTGCTCAGGCGTGGCGTGCTCGGCGGCCAGCCCGGCGGCGGCGGGCTCGATGGCCGAGCGCAGGGCGGTGAGGGAGCGGAGCTGGCGGGGGCGGTCGGGGCCGGCCAGGCGCCAGCGGATGATCTGGGGGTCGAAGACGTCCCACTCCTCGGTGGGGCGCACGGTCACCCCGACCCGGCGGCGGGACTCCACCAGGTGCATGGACTCCAGGACCCGCACCGCCTCCCGGACGACCGTGCGGGAGACGTCGTAGCGCCGCTCCAGTTCGTCCGTGCGGAGCACCGTGCCGGGCGGGTAGTCGCCCGCCGTGATCGCGGGGCCGAGGGATTCCAGGACGCGGTCGTGCAACCCCCGGCCCCTGGGCCTCTGACCACGGCCCTCGGGCCCCTGTTCGTCCATGCGCTCAGCCTACGCGGCCACCCGTCCATCAAATAAGTATGACTTTTAAGTCACGGACTCTTGAATACGTCGTATCTGTGGGGTTGAGTGTCCGGCGGCGCCGAGGTCGAAGAAGACAGCGAGGTTTCACACAATGCACGCCCCCCAGGTTGTCGTGGTCATGGGAGTGTCCGGTACGGGCAAGACCACGGTCGGCCCCCTGCTGGCGGAGGAGCTCGGCGTCCCGTACGCCGAGGCCGACGACTTCCACCCGCCGGCCAACATCGCCAAGATGTCGGCCGGGACCCCGCTGGACGACGACGACCGACGCCCCTGGCTGGACGCCATCGGTGCCTGGGCCCACGACCACGCCGAGGGCGGGGGAGTGGTGAGCTGCTCCGCGCTCAAGCGGATGTACCGCGACCGGCTGCGGTCCGCCGCCCCCGGCATCGTCTTCCTCCATCTGACCGGCGACCGCGAGGTGATCGCCGGGCGGATGAAGGAGCGCAAGGGCCACTTCTTCTCCGGGGACCTGCTCGATTCGCAGCTCGCCACGCTCGAACCGCTCCAGCCGGACGAGTACGGCGTCGCCGTGGACGTCTCCCCCGAACCCGAGGCCATCACCGAGCGGGCCGCCGCCGAACTGCGGCGGCTCGAACACCAGTAACGCACGTTAGGAAACCCGCCGTGACCAGACTCAGCGCCGAGATGCTGGCAGCGGACACCGTCGACCCGATCACGTCGGCCGGTCACGCACAGCTCGGCATAGCCGTCCTCGTCGGCATAGCCGTTCTCGTCCTGCTCATCACCCAGACCAAGCTGCACGCGTTTCTGTCGCTGACGATCGGCTCACTGGCGCTCGGCGCCGTCGCGGGAGCCCCGCTCGACAAGGTCATCACCAGCTTCTCGGCCGGTCTCGGATCGACCGTCGCGGGCGTCGGCGTGCTGATCGCCCTCGGCGCGATCCTCGGCAAGCTGCTCGCCGACTCCGGCGGCGCGGACCAGATCGTCGACACGATCCTCGCCAGGGCGAACAACCGGACGATGCCCTGGGCGATGGTGCTGATCGCGGGGATCATCGGGCTGCCGCTCTTCTTCGAGGTCGGCATGGTGCTGATGATCCCGGTGGTGCTGCTGGTCGCCAAGCGCGGCAATTTCTCCCTGATGCGGATCGGCATCCCGGCGCTCGCCGGTCTGTCCGTGATGCACGGCCTGGTGCCGCCGCACCCCGGCCCGCTCGCCGCGATCGACGCGGTCCACGCCGACCTGGGGATCACCCTGGCGCTCGGTGTCCTCATCGCCATCCCCACCGCGATCATCGCGGGCCCGGTCTTCTCGCGCGTCGCCGCCCGCTGGGTCGACGTCACCCCGCCGGACCGGCTGATGCCCACGCGCCCGTCGGAGGAGCTGGAGCGGCGCCCCGGGTTCGGCGTCACCGTGTTCACCGTGCTGCTGCCGGTCGTGCTGATGCTGATCAAGGCACTGGTCGACATCGTGGTGGACGACCCGGAGAACGGCGTCCAGCGGGTCGCCGACGTCATCGGCAACCCCCTGATCGCTCTGCTGGCGGCCGTGATCGTGGGCATGTTCACGCTGGGTCGGCCGGCGGGCTTCACCCGGGACCGGCTCTCCTCCACCGTCGAGCACTCGCTCGCCCCGATCGCGGGCATGCTGCTGATCGTCGCCGCGGGCGGCGGCTTCAAGCAGACCCTCATCGACATCGGCGTCGGCAAGATGATCATGGACATCTCCGAGGACTGGAGCGTCTCCGCGCTGCTCCTCGCCTGGCTGATCGCGGTCGCCATCCGGCTGGCCACCGGCTCGGCGACGGTGGCCACGATCTCGGCCGCCGGGCTGATGACCCCGCTCGCCGCCGATATGTCCAGTACGCATGTGGCGCTGCTGGTGCTGTCCATCGGCGCCGGGTCGCTCTTCTTCAGCCATGTCAACGACGCGGGATTCTGGCTGGTCAAGGAGTACTTCGGGATGAGCGTCGGGCAGACGGTGCGGACCTGGTCGGTGATGGAGACGATCATCTCCGTCGTCGGGCTCGTCTTCGTCCTGCTGCTGTCACTGGTGATCTAGGAACTGGTGATGATTCCGAGAACTGGTGAGCTGAGAACCGGAGAGGCACGCACGCCATGACGACACATCCGCTCTTCGACATCGCGGGCCGCACCGCGCTGGTCACCGGCTCCAGCCGGGGCATCGGCCACGCCTTCGCGCGGGGTCTGGTGGAGGCCGGCTGCACGGTGGTGCTCAACGGGCGCGATCCGCGGGCCCTGGAGAAGGCCGCCGCCGAACTCGGCGGCGTCGACGCGGGGGTTGCGGGGGGCGCGGGGGTGCACACCGCCGCGTTCGACGTCACCGACGGCCCGGCCGTCGCCGCCGGTATCGCCGATGTCGAGGAGCGGGTGGGCCCGCTCGACATCCTGGTCAACAACGCCGGGATGCAGAACCGGGCGCCGCTGCTTGAGTTCACCGACGACGCCTGGCGACAGATCCTGGACACCAACCTCACCAGCGCCTTCCTGGTGGGCCGGGAGGCCGCCCGGCGGATGACCACCCGCGGCCACGGCAAGATCGTCAACATCTGCTCCCTCCAGAGCGAGGTGGTCCGCCCCGGCATCGCGCCCTACGCGGCGACCAAGGGCGCGCTGAAGATGCTCACCAAGGGCATGTGCGCGGACTGGGGCCGGTACGGAATCCAGGTCAACGGGCTCGGCCCCGGCTACATCGAGACCGAGCTGACCCGGCCGCTGGTCGAGGACGAGGAGTTCAGCGCCTGGGTACGCGGGCGGACCCCGGCCGGGCGCTGGGGCCGCACCGAGGACCTGATCGGGGCGCTGCTGTATCTCGCGTCCCCGGCGGCGGACTTCGTGAGCGGACAGGTGCTGTACGTAGACGGCGGCATGACGAGCGTGTTGTGAACGCTGGGATACCAGGTGAGCTTGAGGAGGCTGGGCGGATGGTGCTGGGCTGTGTGATCCACGGGCAGGGAGATCTGCGGGTCGAGGAACTCCCGGAGCCGGAACCGGCGCCCGGGCAGGCGCTCGTGGCGATCCGCTACGGCGGGATCTGCGGATCGGATCTCCACTACCACCGGCACGGCGGGGTGGGCGACTTCCGGCTGCAGGAGCCGATGGTGCTGGGGCACGAGGTCGTGGGCACGGTGGTGGCGTACGGCGAGGGCGCGACCGGGCCCGCGGTCGGCACGCCGGTCGCCGTGCATCCGGCGACGCCGTGCGAGGTGTGCCCGGAGTGCGCCGACGGCCGCGCCAACGTCTGCCGCGACACCCGCTACCTGGGCAGCGCCGCGCGATTCCCCCATGTCCAGGGCGGCTTCGCCTCCCGTATCACCGTCCCGGCGGCGCAACTGCGCGCCCTGCCCGACGGACTGGACCCGCGCCGGGCGGCGCTCGCCGAACCGCTGTCCGTCGCGCTGCACGCGGTACGGCGGGCGGGCGCGGTGAAGGGCCGTCATGTGCTGGTCACCGGCGCCGGCCCGATCGGCTGCCTGACCATCGCGGCGGCCCGCGCGGCGGGTGCGGCGACCATCACGGCGACCGATCTGCTGCCCCGTGCCCTGGAGTTCGCGGCGGCGGCCGGAGCGACCGCGTGCGTACGGGCGGACGACCCGGACGACCCCAACTGGCCCTCGGCCGAGGTCGACGTCGCCATCGAGGCATCCGGCGTGGCCGCCGGACTCGACACCTGCCTGCGGAGGGTGCGGCGCGGCGGGGTGGTGGTGCAGCTGGGCATGCTGCCGCCGGGGCAGAGTCCGTTCGCCGGGAACGTACTGGTCAGCCGCGAGATCGAACTGCGGGGCGCGTTGCGCTTCCACGCCGAGTTCGACGACGCGTTGCGGCTGCTGGCGGCTGAGCCGTCGTTCGACGCGCTGATCAGCGGGGTGCGGCCGGTGGGGGAGGCGGCGGAGGCATTCGCCTTGGCCGCCGATCGCGGCCAGTCCTGCAAGGTGCTGTTGGACTTCGCGTAGGCCGGGCCGTGTCCGGCGGACCGTGGCGCCTGCGGCGGGCTGTTCCCCTACCCGCCCCTTCCCTCAACTGGGGCTCCGCCCCAGACCCCGGCCGGGCGGCCCGGATGTGTGCGGGTGCCCGCGCGGTCTTCCGCCGCGTCGGTGTGCACGAGTTCGACGACGCGTTGCGGCTGCTGGCGGCTGAGCCGTCGTTCGACGCGCTGCCGTGTCCGGCGGACCGTGGCGCCTGCGGCGGGCTGTTCCCCTACCCGCCCCTTTCCGCAACTGGGGCTCCGCCCCAGACCCCGGCCGTGTCGCAGGTGGCGCGGTCGGCGCCCCGGCCGGTGAGCTGTTCGCGGCGGCGGTCGGCTCGTGCGCCGCTGGGGTTCAGGGACGAGGGGAATCGGGGCTCCGCCCCGGACCCTGGCCGGGCGGCCCGGATGTGTGCGGGTGC
>NZ_JAAAYH010000269.1:0-12688 GCF_018035285.1 Streptomyces sp. MK37H
CATCGCCTCAGCGAACACCGGCGAGGACTCCAACAACCCCACCGCCATACCCACCCACTGCGCCCCCTGCCCCGGGAACACAAACACCGAACGACCGGGAGGCGCGCTCTCGCCCACCACCACGCCCGGCAGGGCGGACTTGTCCGCGACGGCGTCCAGGCCGGCCAGCAACTCGTCCTGGTCACGGCCCACCACCACTGCCCGGTGGTCCAGCACCGACCGGGTCGTCACCAGTGACCGCGCCACATCGGCGGCGCCCAGCTCGGCGCGCTCGGCCACGTACTCCCGCAGCCGCCCAGCCTGTGCCCGCAGACCCTCCGCACCATGGCCCGACACCACCCAGGCCACCGGGCCCTCGGCAACCTCGGCCTCAGCGGCCTCGGTCGCCTCGGCCTCCGGGGCCTGCTCCAGGATCACATGCGCGTTCGTCCCGCTCACACCGAACGAGGACACACCGGCCCTGCGCGGCTCACCCGTCTCCGGCCACGGGGTCGACTCGGTCAGCAGCGACACCGCTCCCGCCGACCAGTCCACGTGCTCCGACGGCTCCTCGACGTGCAGGGTCTTCGGCAGCACACCGTGGCGCATCGCCATCACCATCTTGATGACGCCGCCCACGCCCGCGGCCGCCTGCGTGTGTCCTACATTGGACTTGAACGACCCCAGCCACAGCGGCCGGTCCGTTCCGGCGCGCTCCTTGCCGTAGGTGGCCAGCAGCGCCTGGGCCTCGATCGGGTCACCCAGCGGCGTTCCGGTGCCGTGTGCCTCCACCGCGTCCACATCGGCAGCCGACACACCCGCGTTGCGCAGCGCATCACGGATCACCCGCTGCTGCGAGGGGCCGTTGGGCGCCGTCAACCGGCTGCTCGCGCCGTCCTGGTTCACGGCGGCGCCGCGTACGACGGCCAGCACTCGGTGCCCGTTCCGCTGGGCGTCGGACAGCCGCTCCAGCAGCAGCACACCGGCGCCCTCGGCCCATCCGGTGCCGTCCGCGTCGTTCGAGAAGGACTTGCAGCGTCCGTCCACGGCGAGTCCGCGCAGTCGGCTGAACTCGATGAACACGCCCGGCGTCGCCATCATGGCCACGCCGCCGGCGAGCGCCAGCGAACAGTCGCCCTTGCGGAGCGCCTGGACGGCCAGGTGCAGCGCCACGAGCGACGAGGAGCACGCCGTGTCCACGGTCACCGCGGGACCTTCGAAGCCGAAGGTGTAGGAGATGCGGCCGGAGGCGATGCTTCCCGCGCTGCCGTTGCCGAGGTGGCCTTCGAGGCCCTCGGGGATCGACTGGATGCGGGAGCCGTAGTCGTTGTACATCACGCCGACGAACACGCCGGTCCGGCTGGAGCGCGCGGACGCCGGGTCGATGCCCGCCCGCTCCAGCGCCTCCCACGAGGTCTCCAGCAGCAGCCGCTGCTGCGGGTCGGTCGCCAGCGCCTCACGCGGGCTCATGCCGAAGAACGAGGCGTCGAAGCCGTTCGCGTCGTGCAGGAACCCGCCCTCACGCGTGTAGCTCTTGCCCACCTGCTCCGGGTCGGGGTCGTACAGGTCCTCGTCCCATCCCCGGTCCACGGGGAAGGTGGAGATGGCGTCGGTGCCCGACGCCACCAGCTCCCAGAGGTCCTCGGGCGACGCCACCCCACCGGGATATCTGCACCCCATGCCGACGATGGCGATGGGTTCCCGGTCCCTGTCCTTGAGTTCCTTCAGCTCTTCACGGGTCTCGTGCAGGCTGGCCGTCGCGCGCTTGAGGTAGTCGCGCAGCTTGGTCTCACTCACCGCTTCTTGTCACTCCTCTGAGAACCCCGGACAGGGGTGGAAAGCCTTCGGCCGGTAACTTCCGGGGACGGGGGTGTCCAAGTCACGAGAGCTCCTCGTCGAGGAAGTCGAAGATCTCGTCGTCGGTCGCCGACTCGAACCGGTCGGCGGCGGCGACCCCACCGTTCGCCGTCTCTGTCTGCTCCCCCGCGGTCAGCTTGGCCAGGACCTGCTGCAGGCGTGAGGTGAGTCGCTCCCTGGCGGCTTCGTCCGCCACCACCTCGGCGAAGGAGCTCTCCAGCTTCTCCAGCTCCGACAGGACCGGCAGCACCACCGACGCGTCCGGCTCTTCGCCGACGAGCTCATCGGCCAGATACCCGGCCAGCGCCCTGGACGTGGTGTAGTCGAACAGCAGGGTGGCGGGCAGCCGGAGGCCGGTCACCGTGCCCAGCTGGTTGCGCAGTCCGACCGCGGTCAGCGAGTCGAAGCCGAGCTCCAGGAAGCCACGGTCGGGGGCGATCATGCGGGCGTTGTCGTGGCCCAGTGCCATGGCCGCGTGCTCGGTCACCAGCTCGAGGAGCGCCTGCCGCCGGGCGGCCGGGTTCATCGAGCCGATACGGCGACGGAGGTCGGCGGAGTCGGCTCCGGAACCGCCCGTGGACGTCCTCGCGGGGCCGCGCCGGACCGTGGTCCGGATGATGCCCCGCAGCAGCGCCGGGATGGGCCCGTCCTGGGCTCGCCACGCCGAGGCGTTGAGCCGTGCCGGGACGAGGGTGGCCGCGTCGATGCCGCACGCGGTGTCGAACAGGGCCAGCGCCTCCTCGGAGGCCATCGGGGTCACGCCCTCGCGGGCGAGGCGCCGCATATGGGCCTCGTCCAGCTTGCCGGTCATGCCGCTGCGCTCCTCCCACAGGCCCCAGGCGAGCGACTGGGCGGGAAGGCCCTCGGCCCGGCGCCGCTGCGCGAACGCGTCCAGGAAGGCGTTGGCGGCCGCGTAGTTGGCCTGGCCGGTGCCGCCGAGGGTCCCGGAGAGCGAGGAGAAGAGCACGAACGCGGACAGGTCGAGACCGGTGGTCAGCTCATGCAGGTTGAGCACCGCGTCGACCTTGGGCCGCAGCACACGGTCGACCCGCTCGGGGGTGAGGGCCTCGACGACGCCGTCGTCCAGCACGCCGGCGGTGTGAACCACGGCGGTGAGCGGGTGCTCGTCCGGCAGAGCGGCCAGGAGCGCGGCGAGGGCGTCGCGGTCGGCGGTGTCGCAGGCGGCGACCGTGGCGTCGGCGCCGAGCTCCGCCAGCTCCGTGCGCAGTTCGGCCGCGCCGTCCGCGGCGAGACCGCGGCGGCTGACCAGCACGAGGTGGCGGACGCCGTGCTCGCCGACGAGGTGCCGGGCGACCAGGCCGCCGAGGCCGGACGCCGCTCCGGTGACCAGGACGGTGCCCTGCGGGTCCCAGGTGGTGCCGTTGGTGGCTGTGGTCTCCTCAGTCGCCCCGCCGCGAGCCGGGACCCGGGCCAGCCGGCCGGCCAGGACCTCGCCGTCGCGGACCACGATCTGTGGCTCGTCGGCGGTGAGCGCCACCGGGAGGATCCGGCGTGAGCCGTCCTGGTCGTCCAGGTCGGCCAGGACGAACCGTCCGGGGTTCTCGGACTGGGCCGAACGCACCAGGCCCCAGACGGCCGCGGCGGCGGGGTCGGCCACATCGGTGTCGTCGCCCGCGGCGATGGCTCCCTGGGTGAGGAACACCAGCCGGGAGGCGCCGAAGCGCTCGTCGGCCAGCCAGCCCTTCAGCAGGTCGAGGGCGCGGTGACCGGCTTCCCGTACCGCGTCCGCCAGCTCCTGCGTGCGGCGGGTGCGGGACATATGCGCGGCCAGGACGACCTCGGGCGCGGTGGCGCCCGCGTCGATGGCCTCGGCCAGGGCCGCGAGGTCCGGGTAGGTGTCCACGGTGACATCGGCCGATCCGAGGACGCCCGCCACCTCGACCTGGTCGGGTCCGACAAGCGCCCAGCGCCCGGCCCCGCTCGGCGCCGGGGCGCGGGAGGTGTCCGATGCGGTCGGCACCCACTCGACCCGGTACAGCGACTCGTACGGCTGGGCGGAGTTCACCTGCTCGGGGGCCACGGGCCGCAGGACGAGGGAGTCCACCGAGGCGACGAGCGCACCGGAGGCGTCGGTGGCGTGCAGGGAGACCGTGTCCTCGCCGACGCTGCCGAGCCGTACGTGCAGCGCGGACGTGCCGGCGGTGTGGAGGGTCACCCCGTTCCAGGAGAACGGAAGGGTGCTGCCGTCGGTGCCGGACGGCTTGAACGCCACGGTGTGCAGCGAGGCGTCGAGCAGCGCCGGGTGGAGGCCGTACCGCGCGGCATCGGCTTCCTGCGCCTCGGGCAGGTCGACCTCGGCGAAGATCTCGTCGCCACGTCGCCAGGCGGCGCGCAGGCCCTGGAAGGCCGGGCCGTAGGCGAAGCCGACGTCGATGAACCGGTCGTAGAGGTCGGCCACGTCGATCGGCTTCGCGTCCGCGGGCGGCCACACGGCGAAGTCGGCGGCCACGGACTCCGGTGCCGTGGTGGCCGGGTCCCTGGTGAGCAGGCCGGTCGTGTGGCGGGTCCAGGGGTCGTCCGGCTGGGCGTCCTCGGACCTGGAGTACAGGTTGAGCGAACGGGCACCGGACTCGTCCGGCTCGCCCACGGTGAGCTGGATCTGGACCGCGCCCCGTGCGGGCAGGACCAGCGGCATCTCGATGGTCAGCTCGTCCACCCGCTCGTAGCCCACCTGCTCCGCCGCGCGCAGGGCCAGTTCCACGAAGGCCGTGCCGGGGAAGAGGACGGTGTCCGCGAAGGCGTGGTCGGCCAGCCACGGCTGGGAGGAGACGGACAGACGGCCGGTGAACAGGTAGGAGTCGGTGTCGGCCAGGGCGACGGCGGCGCCGAGGAGCGGGTGGTCGGGCGAGTTCAGCCCCGCCGAGGTCACATCTCCACTGGCGGCCGGCGCCGATTCGAGCCAGTAGCGCTGCCGCTGGAAGGCGTAGGTGGGCAGCTCCACCCGCCGGGCGCCACGCCCGGCGAACACCGCGTCCCACGCCACCGTGATGCCGTGGACGTGGAGTTCGGCCAGCGCCGTCGTCAGCGCCTGGACCTCCGGGCGGTCCTTGCGCAGGACGGGGACGAGGGCGGGGGCGACCACCCCATCGGACTCGTCGGCCGTCAGGCAGTCCTGCGCCATCGCGGTGAGCACACCATCCGGGCCCACCTCCACGAACGCCGTCACGCCCAGCTTCTCCAGGGCCCGTACCCCGTCCGCGAACCGCACGGCCTCCCGCACATGGCGCACCCAGTACTCGGGCGAGCACACCTCGTCCGCGTCCGCCGACTCACCCGTGACGTTGGAGACCAGGGAGATGGTCGGCGGGGCGAACGACAGGCCCTCGACCACCTTCCGGAAGTCTCCGAGCACGCCATCCATGCGCGGGGAGTGGAAGGCGTGGCTGACGCGCAGGCGGCGCGTCTTGCGGCCCTCGCGCTCCCACTGCCCGGCGATGTCCAGCACGGCGGCCTCGTCGCCCGCGATGACCACGGCGGTCGGGCCGTTGATCGCGGCGATGCTCACCTCGGCCTCACGACCGGCCAGCGATGCCGCGATCTCCTCCTCGGGCGCCTGGACGGCCACCATCGCGCCGCCCTCGGGCAGCGCCTGCATCAGCCGGCCACGGGCCGCCACCAGCGCACACGCGTCCTCCAGGGTGAACACGCCCGCCACATGTGCGGCCGCGACCTCACCGATGGAGTGGCCGATCAGCACATCCGGGGTGACACCCCAGTGCTCCAGCAGCCGGAACAGCGCCACCTCGATGGCGAAGAGCGCGGGCTGGGTGAACGCGGTCTGGTCGAGCAGCTCGGCCTCCGCGCTGCCTTCGGCCGCGAAGATCACCTCGGTCAGCGGGCGGTCGAGCAGCACATCGAGATACGCGCACACCTCGTCCAGCGCCTGGGCGAACACCGGGAAGGCGTCGTACAGCTCCCGGCCCATGCCCAGCCGCTGCGCACCCTGCCCCGAGAACAGGAACGCCGTCTTGTGCTCGGCCCGCGCCACACCCTGGATCAGCGTGGCCGCGTTCCTGCCCTCCGCGAGCGCGTCGAGTCCGGACAGGAACTGCGCCGGCTCCTCGGCGACCACAACGGCCCGGTAGGGAAGGGCGGAACGGGTCGTCGCCAGCGCATGGCCGATGTCGGTGACGTCACCGGCGTGTGCGGTACGGACACTCTCGAACTCGCGCAGTCGCCCGGCCTGGGCGCTGAGTGCGTCGGCGCTGCCGCCGGAGAGCACCCAGGGCACCACCGCGATGGGGGCCGACGAGTCGTTGACCCCGCCGCCCGTCTCCGGCGACGGCGACTCGACGGGGTCGGCCGCCTCGATGATGGTGTGCGCGTTGGTACCGCTGATCCCGAAGGACGACACGGCCGCCCGGCGCGGGTGGTCCGTCTCCGGCCACGGGGTCGGCTCGTGCAGCAGGGACACGGCGCCGCTGGTCCAGTCGATGTGCGGCGAGGGCTCGTCCGCGTGGAGCGTCTTCGGCAGCACGCCCTCGCGCATCGCCATCACCATCTTGATGACACCGGCCACACCGGCGGCGGCCTGCGAGTGGCCGATGTTGGACTTGATGGAGCCCAGCCACAGCGGCTGGTCCTCCGGCCGCCCCTGACCGTAGGTGGCCAGCAGCGCCTGCGCCTCGATCGGGTCACCCAACGAGGTGCCCGTGCCGTGGGCTTCGACCGCGTCCACATCGGCGGTCGACAGGCCCGCGTTCTCGAGGGCCTTGCCGATCACGCGCTGCTGCGACGGGCCGTTGGGCGCCGTCAGACCGTTGGACGCGCCGTCCTGGTTGATCGCCGAACCCCGGACGACGGCCAGCACCTTGTGGCCCTTGCGGCGGGCGTCCGACAGCCGCTCCACCAGGAGCAGGCCCACACCCTCGGACCAGCCCGTGCCATCGGCCTCGGCGGAGAACGCCTTGCACCGTCCGTCCGGCGACAGCACGCGCTGGGCGCTGAACTCGACGAACGTGCCCGGCGTGGCCATGATCGTCACACCGCCGGCCAGCGCCATGTCGCACTCGCCCTGGCGCAGTGACTGGCAGGCCAGGTGCAGGGCGACCAGCGACGACGAGCACGCGGTGTCCACCGTCACGGCCGGGCCCTCGAAGCCGAAGGTGTAGGAGAGGCGGCCGGAGGCGACGCTCGACGCGCTGCCGAGTCCGAGATAGCCCTGCACACCGTCCGGCGCGCTGACGGCCCGCCCGCTGTAGTCCTGATAGTTCGAGCCGATGAAGACACCCGCCTGGCTGCCGCGCAGCGCCGCCGGGTCGATACCGGCGCGCTCGAACGCCTCCCAGGAGGTCTCCAGCAGCAGCCGCTGCTGGGGGTCCATGGCCAGGGCCTCACGCCGCGAGATGCCGAAGAAGTCCGGGTCGAAGTCGGAGACGTTGTCCAGGAATCCGCCGGTGCGGGCATATGTCTTGCCCGGCTTGTCCGGGTCGGGGTCGTACAGCCCCTCGAGGTCCCAGCCACGGTCGTCGGGGAAGCCGGAGATCGTGTCGACTCCGGCGTTCACGATGTCCCACAGCTGCTCGGGAGTCCGCACACCGCCCGGGAACCGGCAGCTCATCGCCACGATCGCGATGGGCTCGTCGTACGAGTCCGAGCGGGTCGGCGTGGTCTCGACGACCCCGCCTTGCTCGGTGCCGAACATCTCGCCGTGCAGGAACCGCGCCAGGACCGTGGGCGTGGGGTAGTCGAAGACCAGGCTGACCGGCAGGCGCAGCCCGGTCGCCGCGCCGATCCGATTGCGCAGCTCAACGGCGGTCAGCGAGTCGAAGCCGAGGTCGCGGAAGGCACGGTCCGAGGCGACCGCGTCCGCGCTGTCGTGCGCGAGGACATCGGCGGCCTGAGCACGCACCACGTCCCGCAGCGCCGCTTCGCGCTTCTCCCGGGGCATGGCTTCCAACCGGTCGTGCAGTTCCGCCCGTCCGGGGTCGGCGCTGCCCGCCGTGGACCGCTTCTCCGTGGTGGCGCTCCGCGCGTTCCGCAGCTCGCGGAAGAGGGGGGTGTCGACGGCGTCCGCTTCGAAGCGCGTCCAGTCGATGTCCGCGACCGCGAGGAACGTCTCGTCGAGGTCCAACGCCTGCTGGAGCGCCGAAATCGCCAGCTCGGGGGACATGGCCAGCATCCCCGATCGGGTCATCTGCTCGCCGACCTCGCCCGTGACCAGGCCGCCTCCGGCCCAGGCGCCCCAGGCGATGGACGTGGCCGGAAGGCCGTCCGCGCGCCGCTGCAGCGCCAGTGCGTCGAGGTAGGCGTTACCCGCCGCGTAGCTGCCCTGACCCGGGCCACCCAGGGTGCCCGCCGCCGAGGAGAACAGCACGAAGGCCGACAGATCCATCCCGGCGGTCAGCTCATGCAGATTCCGCGTGGCATCCACCTTCGGACGCAACACACCGGCCGCACGGCGCACCGTCAGGGCGTCCAGGACACCGTCATCGAGCACACCGGCGGTGTGCACCACGGCGGTCAGCGGGAACTCCCGCGGGATTCCATTCAGTACCGCGGCCAGCGCCTCGCGGTCGGCCGCGTCACACGCCGCCACCGTCACCCGGGCGCCGAGCTCCTCCAGCTCCGCCTTCAGCGCGGCGGCGCCTTCAGCCTCCATGCCACGACGGCTCGTCAGCACCAGATGCTCAGCAC
The DNA here is from genome assembly GCF_018035285.1 of Streptomyces sp. MK37H. NCBI lineage: Bacteria > Bacillati > Actinomycetota > Actinomycetes > Kitasatosporales > Streptomycetaceae > Streptomyces > Streptomyces sp. MK37H. The sequence goes on from NZ_JAAAYH010000269.1 coordinate 8,494, forward strand.
CCGTACGCGCCAGCCACCGGGCCACATGACCACCGAGCGCACCCGTGCCACCGGTCACCAGCACCGAACCACTCGCACGCCAGCCACCGGTGTTCGTGGCCTCAGGCGCGGAAGCCCGCACCAGCCGCTTGGCGAACACACCCGAGCCACGCACCGCGACCTGGTCCTCGCCGCCCTCGACGGACACCACCCCGACCAGCCGCGACACCGCACGCTCGTCCAGCGTCTCGGGCAGGTCCACGACGCCGCCCCAGCGCTGGGGGTACTCCGCCCCCACGATCCGTCCCAGGCCCCACACCATCGCCTGCACCGGGCTCACCAGCCGGTCGGAGCGACCCACCGACACCGCGCCCCGGGTGCCGCACCACAGCGGGGCCACCACACCCGCGTCGCCCAGCCCCTGTACCAGGCCCACCGTCGCCGCCAGCCCGACCGGGACGATCTCGAACGACTCATGCGCCGACTCGTCCAGCCCCAGCAGCGAGAACACGCCCGCCACGTCCGAGGGCTCCACCCCGGCCTCGTCGAGTGCCACACGCAGCCGCTCCGTGATGGCCTCGCGGCCATCCGCCGCCCCGACGACCACGCGAACCAGGTGCGCACCGCGCCCGGCCAGGCCATCCAGCACGGCGGCAACCAGGACATCGTCATCACAGGCTTCCGGAACGGCCACGAGCCAGGTGCCCGAGAGCGTCGTCTCGGACGCGGACGCCAGGGGCTTCCAGACCGCCTTGTAACGCCAGCCGTCCACCGTGTTCTGTTCACGCCGCTGACGACGCCAGGACGAGAGGGCCGGAAGCAACGCCGTCAGCGACGACTGCTGCGCCTCGTCCTCCACCTCCAACGTCCGCGCCAGCGCCTCCAGGTCCTCGCGCTCGACGGCCTCCCAGAAGCGCGCGTCCACCGCGTCCGCGCTCAAACCGTCACCCGCGGCCGCCACCTCGGCGGCCGAGAGGGCGTCCAGCCAGTACCGCTGCCGCTGGAAGGCGTACGTCGGCAGGTCGACCCGGCGACCACCGTTTCCGGCGAATACCTTCCGCCAGTCGACGCCGCCCCCGCTGACGTGAAGCTCGGCGGCGGAGTTCAAGAACCGCTCCAGGCCACCCTCGTCGCGGCGCAGTGTGCCGATGACCACAGCCTGGGCCTCAGCGGCCTCCACGGTCTGATGGACGGGGAGGGTGAGCACCGGGTGCGGGCTCACCTCGATGAACACGCCGTGGCCGGTGTCGAGGAGGGTGCGGGTGGTGGCCTCCAGCTCGACGGTCTGGCGCAGGTTGCGGTACCAGTACTCGGCGTCCAGACCGGCGGTGTCCACCAGCTCACCGGACACCGTCGAGTAGAACGGCACCTCCGGCACGCGCGGCTCCAGGTCCGCCAGGACCTCCAGCAGCTCCTCCCGGATCGCCTCCACGTGCGCGGAGTGCGAGGCGTAATCCACCGGCACCCGGCGAACACGGATCTCCTCACCCTCCAGCTGGGCCACCATCTCGTCCAACGCGCCCGGGTCACCCGAGACCACGACCGAGCCGGGGCCGTTCACCGCCGCGACGGATATTCCACCGTCCCAGGCGGCGATACGCTCCTTGACCTGCTCGACCGGCAGCCCGACCGACACCATGCCGCCACGACCCGCCAGACCCGCGGCGATCGCCTGCGACCGCAGGGTCACCACCTTCGCGGCGTCCTGCAGCGAGAGCGCACCGGCCACGCAGGCCGCGGCGATCTCGCCCTGGCTGTGGCCCATCACGGCATCCGGCTCGACACCCATCGAACGCCACAGCTTCGCCAGCGACACCATCACCGCGAACAGCACCGGCTGGACGACGTCCACCCGGTCGAATCCCGGAGCACCGTCGGCGCCACGCAGCACCTCGGTCAGCGACCAGTCCACGTACACAGACAGGGCCGTCTCACACTCGGCCATCGCCTCAGCGAACACCGGCGAGGACTCCAACAGCCCCACGCCCATACCGATCCACTGCGCCCCCTGACCGGGGAACACAAACACCGAACGGCCACGGACATCCGCCACACCACGCGTCACACCCGAGGCAACCTCATCCCCGGCCAACGCGCCAAGCCGCTCCAGGAGCTCCTCACGATCGGCCCCCGTCACCACCCCACGGTGCTCGAACACCGACCGCGACGCCACCAGCGAGAACGCCACATCCGCGGCACGCAGCTCCGGACGCTCCGCCACGAACTCCCGCAGCTGCTCGGCCTGCGCCCGCAGCCCCTCCGGGGTACGGCCGGACAGCAGCCACGCCACCGGACCGTCGGCAGGCTCGGCCTCAGCGACCTCGGCCGCCTCGGCGGCCGGAGCCTGCTCCAGGACCGCGTGCGCGTTCGTCCCGCTCACGCCGAAGGACGACACGCCGGCGCGGCGCGGATGCCCCGTCTCCGGCCAGGCCGTGGCCTCGGTGAGCAGCTCGATGTCGCCCGCCGTCCAGTCCACGTGCTGTGACGGCTCATCGATGTGCAGCGTCTGCGGCAGCACACCGTGACGCATGGCCATCACCATCTTGATGACACCGGCCACACCGGCCGCTGCCTGCGAGTGGCCGATGTTGGACTTGATGGAGCCCAGCCACAGCGGCTGGTCCTCCGGCCGCCCCTGACCGTAGGTGGCCAGCAGGGCCTGCGCCTCGATCGGGTCACCCAGCGACGTACCCGTGCCGTGCGCCTCCACCGCGTCCACCTCGGCGCCCGACAGGCGGGCGGTCTCGAGCGCTGCGCGGATCACCCGCTGCTGCGACGGGCCGTTCGGGGCGGTCAGACCGTTGGACGCACCGTCCTGGTTGACCGCCGAACCCCGGACGAGGGCCAGCACTTCGTGGCCCTTGCGCCGGGCGTCCGACAGCCGCTCCACGAGCAGCAGCCCGACGCCCTCGGCGAATCCGAATCCGTCGGCGCGGTTGCTGAACGCCTTGCACTTGCCGTCCGCGGACAGCGCCCGCTGCCGGCTGAAGTCCACCAGCCCGGCCTGTGTGGACATCACCGTCGCGCCACCGGCCAGCGCCATGTCGCACTCGCCCTGGCGCAGCGCCTGGACCGCCAGGTGCAGCGCGACCAGCGACGACGAGCACGCGGTGTCCACCGTGACCGCGGGGCCCTCGAGGCCGAGGGTGTAGGAGATCCGGCCGGAGGCCACGCTGCCCGCGCTGCCGGTGCCGAGGTAGCCCTCGAAGCCCTCGGGAGCGTTCCCTTGCAGACGGGTGCCGTAGTCGTTGTACACGACGCCGACGAAGACGCCGGTCCGGCTGCCCTTCGCCGTCTCGGGGTCGATACCGGCCCGCTCGAACGCCTCCCACGACGTCTCCAGCAGCAGTCGCTGCTGCGGGTCCATCGACAGCGCCTCACGCGGCGAGATCCCGAAGAACGCCGGGTCGAACTGGTCCGCCTCGTAGAGGAAGCCACCGTTACGGGCGTAGTACGTGCCCTCGCGCGCGGGGTCCGGGTCGTACGTCGACTCGAGGTCCCAGCCACGGTTGGACGGAAGCGACGACGTGGCATCGGTGCCCGCCATCACCAGCTGCCACAGCTCCTCGGGCGTCCGCACATCGCCGGGGAAACGGCAGCTCATGGCGACGATCGCGATCGGGTCGTCGTCCGTGCTTGCCGGGGTGCCGGAGGACCCGCCCGCCGCCGGTACCGCGATGGCCGCGGCCTGCGCACCGAGGATCTCCGAGCGCAGATAGCCCGCCAGTACGGTCGGGTTCGGATAGTCGAAGACGAGCGTGGCCGGGAGGCGCAGACCCGTTTCCGCGCCCAGACGGTTCCGCAGTTCCACGGCGGTGAGCGAGTCGAAGCCCAGCTCCTTGAAGGGCCGCCCCACCTCCACGGTGTCCGACTTCGAGTGTCCCAAGGCGGCGGCCACCTGGATGCGGATCAGCTCTTCGAGCAGGAACTGCTCCTGGTCCGCCTCGGACATGCTGAGCAGTCGCCGCCGCAGGCGGGCGGCGATGTCGTCCCCGTCCGCGTCTCCGGCGCCCGCGACACGCCGGACCGTCATCCCCGGCACGACGTTGCGGAAGAGGGCGGGGAGTTCGGCGCCCTGCGCACGCAGCGCCGGAATGTCCAGCCGGAAGAGAACGGGAACCACCGCGTCCGAGACCAGAGCGGCGTCCAGCAGCTCAAGCCCGTCGTCCGTGGCCAGTGGCAGCACGCCCGAGCGGGATATTCGCTGGATGTCGTC